>JBDRVV010000002.1 GCA_039802005.1 candidate division WOR-3 bacterium | reverse complement strand
TTGGTTATTGCCGCAGTCAATGCCGTCTTGCCATGGTCAACATGACCGATCGTCCCGATATTCACATGCGGCTTGGTTCGCTCAAACTTTGCCTTTGCCATAAAAAATCCTCCTTTTCCCTTTATATTAATATATAGAAAATAATCTAAACTTTAATTATATTTAACTTTTGAAAAAAGTCAAGAGAAAAATGCACTATGGTTTTTACCTTAAACCCGGCTTACATAGAAAACCCTTAATTATAAGTACATATATTATAACCAAAATTTGTCTTAAGTCAAGCATCTTATCACCTGTGTTCTCTCCAATTTATAGAACTCAAATTAACATTATTTGACAAAGATAGCGGATTTTCGATATTTGCAGTAGACTGAAATTTGAGTAGATTGTGAATAACCGAAAGAATAAATATCTTCCTCCTCGTTCAAGGGGGAGAAAAGCAGTAAAGAGGATTCAAACACTTAAGTGCTTGACTTTTGTTGGATTAAAAATATAATAAATAGTGGTTCTTCTATTATTTTTCTTATTCAACCAGAGCCCGGTTTTGATTGAGAGTTTTACCAACTCCCAATTCCCCCCTCCAGCCTGGGATACTTTAAAATCAGGGGCGAATATGACCACCTGGTACCGCTTTACATACGGCACTGCTATTCCTGATTCCTATCATGTTAGACAGCGTGTTTATGATACCTCAGATACTTTGAGGACTGGCTGGTCAATATTATTGACTCCAGTGATGGACTTGACTGCCTATAATGGTTCTGAGAGTCTTTATTTCTGGTATAGATTTTCGCTCCCAAATAATAATATGGGTGCGGATGATACCATTTATATAGAAATAACAAATAACGATGTAAATTGGTGGAGTTTATTGAAGATAGATGTATCTGCTGATACCAATGTTTGGCAGATTGCCCGGCTCAGCCTTGCCAGTTATGATACTTTTGCAAATGCAAGATTGCGTTTTAGATTTGAGGATAAGCCAAATGGCTCTTTAGGCACATCAAATTGTAATTTCTGGCTTGATTCAGTCAAAGTTATTTCTTATTATATTGATACGATTCCACCCGTTATTTTAAATACCTATCCGGCAAATGGTGATACGAATATTGGAGTTGGTTCAAATATTTTAGTCTATTTTAATGAGCCGATAAATCCTGCAACGATAATTCCCTCTGCATTCAATATTGCAGGGAGTTCATCAGGGTTCCACTCGGGCACTCTGGCCTATGATACCTTAAATTTTGTGGTTCAGTTCAATCCAGATAATAATTTTGATTTTGGTGAGACAATCAGTGTCTGGGTATACGATACAATTAGAGATCTATTTGGTAATAGACTGGATGGCGATAATAATGGCATTCCTGGTGGTAATTACTATTTCTATTTTCTGACAGCCCTTGCACCCGACACAATCCCACCCGCACCGGTAAATAATCTTGCAATAACGGATATAGGAATAAATTATGCGAAATTGCGCTGGACCGCGCCGGGGGATGATGGAAATTCAGGTCGGGCAAGTTATTATGATATAAGGTTTGCGAATTTCCTTATAACAGAGAGTAATTTTTATTCAGCCAGTGAATGTACAGGAGAACCACCGCCTTCAAATGCCGGACAGATAGACTCTTTTATTGTTTACGGTCTTGCACCTGGTACCCGCTATTATTTTGCCTTGAAAACTGCTGACGAAGACTCAAACTGGTCTTTGATTTCAAATGTTCCTTCCTGCACAACCCAGACGCCGATAGAAACCCTTCTTGTATTAAATGAATTCTTGCCTGACCCGCAGACGTTTGACCACAACAATAATGGTAATTATAATGACCTTGATGAAGAATTTATTGAGGTTTTCAATAAAGCAATTTATAATGTAAATCTTTCCAGTTATAAAATAAGGGATTTTGTCGGTTCCCATACTTTGAATATCCCGAGTTTTTCAATCCCTGCCAATGGTTATCTACTTTTATACGCAAGCGGTGAGGCACTCTTAATAAGTGGAGACGGTGATACATTGCAGACTACAAACTGGACTGGAAACTGGGTTAATTTAGATAATACAGGCGATACATTATATTTTTATGATAATCTTAATAGATTGATTGATAAAAAAGGATATCCAGGCAATAATGTCATTCCTGATTTTTCTATTGCCCGATTGCCTAATGGTAGTAATACCTGGATAAATAATGCATTCCCAACTCCGGGCAGAAATAATGGGATTGAATATGTCTGGCCTATTTCGGTCGCATTCAAAGACCTGGATTCAAATTTTATTCCCGACCTCCTTGATTCCACAGTAACAATATGTGGTGTTGTGACCGTTCCTAATGGATTATTCTCAAGTCGGGAGGCATATATCCAGGATAACACCGGTGGGGTTTGTTTATACACAACTAATTTCCCGATTCCATTAAATTACGGAGATAGTATCATCGCAACGGGCAGGGTCGCTCAATATCGGGGTAAGAATGAGCTAACAAATTTTACATACCAGGTATTAAAACAGGGATGTGTAATTCCAGCTCCTTTTGAGATAAATGGTAATATTGCCAATACTGAGGTATATGAAGGCGCTCTGGTTAAAATTCGTGTTTCTTATTTTGGTGGTTTCCTTCTTTCGGCAACATCTTATACTGCCTATGATATGGCAAATATTCCTTTTAAGGTTTATATCAATGCAGGAACAAATCTTCCGGGGCATTTAGCACCAATTGATACATTTACCCTTGTTGGCATAAAAAGCCAGTATACGACAAGTTCAATTCCCAATGATGGTTATGAAATATTGCCCAGGGATACATCGGATTTTTCACATTTATTCATTATGCCTGCATTGAAGACGATTATGCTCTGTCAGACCCCGGGAGGTGATGGTGTATCATCAAAATATGTTGATAGTATGGTGGTTGTTGAAGGGGTTATCACCGGACCGAATTATGTATTTTCCTCGGGCAATCCAAGTTTCTATATACAGGATAATACCGGGGGAATAAATGTTTATAATCCCCAGGGTGATTCCCTGTTTGGTAGATATATTGATTCTTTAGGAGCAAGGTTTAGGGTCTTAGGAAAGGTTACCGAATATAATGGACTCACTGAAATTGCCAATGGTTACGCCTGGTTTCTTGGTATGGATACAGTCCCATTACCAAAATTCCTTGAGCCAAATCGTTTTTTGACAGAATCAATGGAAGGTAGTTTGATAAGAATAAGAGGGGTTATTAAATCAACCCCGTATCAGACCGGTGATGGTTATAACTTTGAAGTTATGAGCGGCGATTGTGGCATTGCAGTTAGATTTACAACAGGTAGTGGTATCAGTCCTGCTACGATAATCAAAGGCGAGATAAAGATATTTACCGGGATTGTGGGACAATATGACCCTGAATTGCCCTACACAACCGGTTACCAACTATTACTAAGATTTCCTGATGATATAAAATCACCTGATTATGACTCAGCAAGCAGTGAGCCTTTGATTGAAATCATTGGACCAAAGACTTTTTTGCCAGCAAAAGGTGAACAATTGCATTTGAAGATAAATTCACCACTTGATTATACGCTGAATCTCAGGGTATATGATATGTCAGGCAGGATGGTCAGGGAATTATACGATGGTGCAGGTGGTCCGCAAGAGATTTACTGGGATGGCAAGGATGATTTAAGAAGACAGCTAAAGGTTGGGATTTATCTATTGAATCTTAAGGCAAAGTCCCTGAAAGGCAAAACAATATTCAAAAGGACCCTGGTTGTGATTGGAACCGAGTTTTAAGGAGGATGATTGGAAATTATATTGACTATATGTCTTTTCCAGGCATTTGAACGCTATCAGGTATCGGCATATAACCAATCTTTATCTTTTGCGTGTGTTGCTACAGTTCAGGGTGTTGATGCATTGAGAATAAATCCTGCCGCACTTGCTTTATTAAACAAAAATAACATAAATGCAGGTTATGAGTATACATTTTCTCATATTGAAGGATTACAAAATATATTCTTTGGTTTTGCAAGACCATTATTTTATGGTGGTCTGGGCATTGGCATTAGCCAGTTTGGTTTTGAAGAACAGAAAGAACAGGCCATCACAGCAGGATATGGTTTGGGTTTGAACAAAGATTTTTATGTAGGTGCATCTTTTGACCTATATATGATACAGAACAATAGGACAGGGACTGGCATATCCTATGGTTTTAATTTTGGTATGCTTGGCACCTTATCAAAAAAATGGTTTCTTGGTGTGTACGGGCATAATCTCAATCAACCCCAATTTGGAATTTCGTATTTGGGCACGTTGCCAGCATCTTTCCAGGCAGGCATTGGATACAAGCCGTTTGAGGATATTACTTCAGAAATTGATTTGTCAATCTCGGACAGAAATATAAGATTGCATACTGCAGGCCAATTTTCAATTATGGACTTTTTGAATTTAAGGACTGGTTTTAAAACCAATCCCAATTCCTTATCAGCAGGATTGGGTATAGATTATAAAAACATAAAGATTGATTATGCGTGTGAGTATTTTGTTGACCTTCCTTTGAATCACATTGTTTCAATAAATTTTGAATTTTAATGATGCTTTTCATTTTTCTTATTTTTACAAACAACCAGATTGACCTTAATAGGGCAAAACTTGAAGAAATATACAGATTGCCCTTGGATTCTGCTCTTGCCCAGATTATTTATAATCATCGTCAGATTTATGGTCCTTTTAGATCGGTATACGAATTGCTCAATGTGCCCGGGATGGATCCTGAGAAATTTGAGAAGATAAAGTCGCTGGTAAAGATTGCAGTTCCTTTTCCACCAAGGGTTGAATGGGGTTCAATCATTGCTGAACAGAAGAAACTTGCGAGTGAGGAACCGCCTTCAAAGAGTGCGATTGATGAATGGGAAGATCTGTTATTTTCGCCATTCAATATCAATAAAGCCCGTTATGATGATTTAATTCTTATTGACCGTATGACACCGATAGATGCCCAGGCAGCTTTGAAAACAATTTCACAAAAGGAGATAAAATCGTCGCGCGATTTGAGAAGGGTGAGTGGATTGAGTTATTATAGTTATGTCTCACTGAGAAGATATGTCCAATATACCGATACGATTGATAAAAAATTTCATGGTACAGCAAGAATTAAGATTGAAAATAATAATCGCCTTGATACTGGTGAAGGTGATGAGAATATCGCCACCAGAATTTCTTATCTTGAACAGGCAAAATTAGAACTTGATAATACAATATTGAATTTAAAAAATTATTATGGATGGCAGGATGATGCGTGTGAAGGATTGAGAAAACAGATCGATACTTCGGTTATCTTATTAAAACAACTTAAAGCCGAGCCAGAATATTCATTAAGATTGAAGGGAAATTATGAAAAGAAATTGAGACTGGGAATTATTCATCAACCGAATAAAGATTTCACTAAAGGATATATTGGACTCGGTGATGTCGGACCGATTTATAGATTTTATCTGGGCAATTTTCGGGTTGTCTGGGGTGAAGGGATAATGGTTGATAATACAGATGAATATCGGGCGCGGGTCTTTTCAAGGTCAACAGGTATTTATGGTGATTTGACAGAAGCGAAGAATTATGTATTTACTGGCACTGCCGGGAGTTTTTTTCTACCATTACCGAAGAATGCAGGGAATATCAAACCTTCGTTTTTTTACTCCACTGCCCAGCGTGATGCAATCTCAAACCCTGATGGCACGGTCTGGCGCAGTATCTTTAATTTCTATGATTTTGATTATCTCAAGAATCAATTGAATGAGCAGGTTGCTGGTGTGAATCTGAGAATCTCGCCTTTGGAAAAGATCAATCCTGGCACATATATCGCACTGGAAGGAATGGTTCTCGATTATCCTGAGGATAAAATAAACCCTGACCCGAAATGGATTGATATACCACTTGACAAATATGACCCCTGGTTCTATCCGGAGATAACACAACTGTCAAAGAGTTCAAGAAGATATTATTATGGTAGCGAATTCTCAGTTCCTTTTAAAAATATCTATGTATCTGGAGAATATGTAATACAGAGAGATACGATGGCGAATAAATCAGTTGCCTATGTTTTCAAATCAAGGCTCCAGTATGATTATTTTTATCTCAATGTTTTATACAGATATTTCAGTCCAGATTATGATAATCCTTTTAATCGTGGTTTTTCCGAATACCGGAGGTTTGAAGATACACCATTTGAAAGACCTTATGCACTTGTGAATCCCGAATTTATTTCTATGTATGACGACCCAACACCAAAACCAGAAAAAGGCATATTCTTTGAGACCCGTTATCAACTGACCAGAAATATTACCTTGACCCGTGCGTATCTGGATTTATTTGAGAATGTGTGCCATAATTTAAACAATCTAAGAGGATATTTTGAGTTTGAATTCCAGCCGATTTTTCCGGTTAGGATAAGGTATTCGGAAAAATATATCAGAAAATATCTGCCGAGGATAATCCAACCAACGCTTTCTTATACCCTTGAAACCTCAATCCGTGTATTGTTTTATCTTTCTAATTTTGATAATCTCGGGATAGAATACCGGAATGGTAATGTCTATATGACCGCCTCAGAAAATGAAGATATGGAACTGAGTGGTGGATTTTTGAATCTTTCATATGAACATAATTTTTTAACTGGATTTTCGGTTGAAGGTGGATTGGCTTTGTGGAAGACCGATGGAATGAGCCAATGGATATTTGAAGATACGGGTATAGATTTTCTCTCAGATAGGGGAATAAAATATTATATTGTTGCATCTCAGAAAATCGGAAATCTATTGACCAAATTTAAATTTCGTAAGAAAGAGACTTTTATTGAACACAATGGATTATTCAACAACCCTGATTTATACTATCCAGATTTACCCGGTGTCAGGGTAGATGATTTTGTAAACCACGAAAATAGCATTCGCATAAACCTACAAATAGATTATTTGTTTTAAAAAAACAAAAATTTCTGAATTCCTAAATACCTAAAGATATAGGCGTTATGGTTTAAAAAATAAAAGTCACCCATTCATCACTTAACAAAAGATCATTATATAAGTTCAATTAAAGAATTATTTTTCAAACGGACACAAATGGGGGGCAAATCTCTACATTCTACACGTGTTGGTTTAATCGTCGCTATCTTAATTGTGTGTAAAAATTATCTTTGGCGTGTTTTGATGCGTGGGGTTAAGATTATTTTTGATTCAAAAACGAGCCCTTGACATTTTGTTTGATGTTTGTATAATTCGCTATGGTGATTAAAATTACAAAACTTATAATTTTAATAATAGTATTTAATGTAGCTCTTTATGCCCAGAAGACACAGGATAATATTAATGTTCAATGTACAATTTGCGACTCACTGACGAAAGAACCAATCCCATATGTTCAGGTAAGATTTGAAAATCTAAATAAGTCTTTCACTACCAGGCGGAGCGCTTTTTATCTTTCATTACCACCGGGCAAATACGATATTATTCTTGAAGCCCCTGATTATGAAGTTTTGCAAAGACAGTTTACGGTTTCTGCCACGAACAATAATTTTATCTTTGAAATGGTTAAATTATCAGATAGAAAAAGGATAACGGAGCATTATCATAAATTCCATACCCGCCTTGATTCTTTTAATTATCTGTTGAAAAATATGGAAATACCGCAGGCAAAGCAGGTTTTAACCGAACTTCAAAATTTCGCCAAATACGGATTAAAAATTGACGACAAAGTATTGCAGAATTTTTATTCTATGGAGAGAAAATGGCTTGATAGTATAATGGCACTGGCGCGGACAAATGAAGATTCAGCAAGGTACGCAGAAGCCTTTTATTATTATCGTAAGATTGCGGAATATGACTCCACCCAGACCGAGGCATTGAATCGTATGAAACTGATGGATTCTTTATTGGTCACAAAAAACATGCCTAAGACTACAACCAGTCCAGAAAATTTAGTGAAGAAATCCAAAACTCCTGAGGAGATAGAAGCGCTTTATAGGGCGGGAGTTGAAAGATTTATCAATACCGAATACAAAGAGGCATTGAAAATTTTTAAAGAAGTTCTTAAATACGACCCAAATCATACCAAGGCACAGGAATATCTGAGGAGAACTGAGGCAAGGATAAAGATATTAGAGAATAAAGAATTGGGGTACTGACCAAAAAGTGTGTTGTATAAATTGTGAGTTAGATTAATGTTTTTTCAAATTATAAATACAATTATGTCAAAAGGATCAAAAACAGGGAGGAGATATGAATGAAAAAAGATTGTTCATTTTCATAAGATTGATGCAGATAAAAATTTTATTGCTTCTTATGATAATATCCTCCTTTGCCGAACCTCTAAATTACACTGCGGGCTACGGCGAGATGGAGATGTACGAAAATTATTATTTTAATCACAAACCGGTACCAAGAGATACTTTATGGCCAGAAATCCTATTGGCTGCTGGAATCAGTCTCTCTGCCAATGATACACTTAAGCCATATCTGAAAACATTCGTTGACCGTAATAACAAGATGAGTGGCGCCGGGTCTCAATGTGTCTGTTTTAAGCGTAGTGCTTCAGATACCAAAGACCGGACAATAACTTTGAGTTTTCCTTATATTGACACCACAACCTATAGAACTTTTGGAATTGGAACAAACTTTCCTACAGGAGATAGCCTGCTAATCCTTATATGCCTTAAAGCCGATAGTGTTCAAAATGTAAGCTATCGACTGAGAATTCAGATAAATTCAACATATACTACGTTTTGTACTTTTGATGGCAATACCGATTGGATTACAGTCCCTGTTCAGATATATCTTAGTGATACAATCTGGCGGGTACGACCGATTATAGATTTGATCGTCAACAAGAACGGTAGTAATTCAGTTAAATTGTGGGTAGATAATCTGCGGATGTATGCCCGTACCCAGAATGGTAGTTTTCGAACATTGCCGATTTTACCAAAGGCAAATTTTAAATTAGTCAGTTTTCGAAGTGAAGCGCCGGATTGGATAACCGCGATCGCGAAACACGACTTATTTAGAGGAGATAAATTAGCGTTCTTTCGCTTTGGGTTAGTTAAACCAGAAGCTGAACTTTTTCATTATGTTATGACCAGTGCTGCCTACATCAGATATACCGTAACCAATAGCGGACAAGATACTATATGGCGGATTACTTATCTCGGCGGTGGGGATTTTTATCCTCATAGTTATATTAAGGATTCACTTAATTGGGGTTTCATCAGAGATTCACTTGGTAGAGTTGTGTCTCATATCTGGCCTTTTAATGATACAAGTTTTTCCCGGGAAGATTATGTTCGTTATGGGAGTGATGGCGAATATGTTAGGAATATCTTTTATAAAAACCTGAGATGGTTATACGATAGCGTTTATACCATCTACAAACCTACCGGATATTATTTTGATAACTTTCTGCATCCAATTAGTATGGTCCCTGATGGTTCCCCAGATTATGAAACGAACACAATTAGAAAGCAAAAACATTATGAATTTACGCAAATGTTAAAAAATAGATTACCCGAAATTCCATTTTTTGCTGGATTATCTGCCGATTTGTTTGATAGTTACAAAAATTATGTTGATTACATCATGCGTTGTTCATTTACTGTTTCATGTGAATTCGGAGCCGGTAAATGGGTATCCCCTAAAACTACTTATGACTGGATAAAGATAATCACACAAAATCCACAGAAAAAATATGTTCTACTTGCGGGTGTGGTTAATGACCAACAAATATTATACACCGCCGCAGCTTTTTATATGGTCAATGGAGAGAATGTGTATGTACTTATGCATGATACTTCGGGTGGTAAGTATTGCCACTATAGTTGTACGATATATCCGACTTATTATTATCTCCCTATCGGTCACCCAACTAATTCATATCAAGTGGTTGCCATGCAAGATTCGTCAAAAGGATTCGTTTTTCTGAAACGCAATTATAATAATGGGGTGGTTTTACTAAATCTTGATACATTGAACGCGTACCAGTATGTATTAGAACAAAGTTATTTTGACCATAATAATAACTATTATGATTCAGGTGCAGTGATTACAATTAATCCACGTTCTGGATTCATTCTTATCGGTCCTGAGACTATTAGCGATAAAAATAGAAAATTGTTTTATGTACCAACATTTTTTAATAATAAGATAGAAATAAAATATTTTAGATTTGTAAAGAGTGGTCTTACATTGAAACTTTACAATGCCCTGGGTGCACTGGTATTTAAATCTCATTTCAAATGCACTGAGACATTAGTAATCCAGGATCAAAAAATAGCGGAGTTGTCTGAAGGGACTTATTATTTGCATATTTATTCTGGTCGGAAATTACTGGGTAAAGCAAAATTGATTAAACTTAGAAATAAGATTGAGTAATATATTCAATGTTGTTGCCATATTTTAATTTTTAATCAAATGGTTACTCTATAAAGGATTTGAGGATATAAGATTGTCTATTAAGAAATTGAACAGTCGAACTCTTTTTTTCTTACCTTTGGATTTTTATTAAACATCAATAGAATTTACCATAGAATAATATTGTTCCGCTCTATTTTGCAATTAAAATTGACAGTGAGAAAAATGTGGTTATAATTAAACCATCAAAAAGGAGCTTATAATGATAAGAAAAATATTTTTTGTGACAATAATTTTCTGTTTGATATTCGGGCAGGAAATTTCTCGCCTACCGCTACTGCCCTCCGAACTTCAAGTCAAAAATATTATCTTTTTCATTGGCGATGGGATGGGTATTGCCCAGATTCAGGCCGCAAGGATAAAGAGCAAGGGCGCCCTGGGTAGATTAAATATGGAACTGATGCCGGTGACGGGACTGGTTAATACCTGTGCGATTGACAAATTGATAACTGATTCTGGGGCTGGTGGAACAGCCCTGGCATCGGGTATAAAGACCAAAATCGGCGCAATTGGTGTTGATTCTGCGGGCAATGCTTATCGCACAATCCTTGAAGTGTGTCAGAAGATAGGAAAATCAACGGGCTTGGTTGTGACTTCATCAATTACCCATGCTACACCTGCGACATTTGCTGCACATGTATTAAGTCGTGGAGATGAATCTGAGATTGCTGAACAATTAATCTATAATAAAGTGAATGTACTACTTGGTGGTGGCAAGGCATTCTTTCTGCCCAGAAAAGTCAAAGGGAGTAAAAGAAAGGATGAGCGGGATCTTATTAGAGAAGCAAAAAGACTGGATTATTTTTTTGTGGAAGATAAAAGGCAATTGCTGAAAGCCGATGGTAGTTATATACTCGGGCTCTTTCAGATGGAGCATATGAGAAATGATTTAACTGAACCGACACTTGCGGAGATGACAAAAAAGGCAATAGAGAGCCTCAGTAAAGACCCTGATGGGTTCTTTTTGATGATTGAGGGGAGTCAAATTGACTGGGAATGTCATGGAAATCAAATCGATAGGATGATTGATCAGGTCTTACTCTTTGATGAGGCAGTAAAGGTGGGGCTTGATTTTGCACTGAAAGATTCGCATACCATCGTCATCGTGACCGCCGACCATGAGACAGGTGGTCTGGGAATAATTGGAGGCACACTTAGGGGTGATGAAATAAAATGCAGCTGGTTGAGTTCAGATCATACTGCCTTGATGATTCCGCTGTTTGCCTTTGGACCTAAGGCAATGAACTTTACAGGAGTCCATGAGAATAATGAAATACCGCATATCCTTGCGGAAATAATCAAGATTGATAAATTTCCCCAAAGAAATTAATTCTTTATTCATAAACCATACCATTCTATCTTAGTATTAATAAAAATAAAATATAATTTTATTCGTTAATTTCATTTATTTAAAAAATTATTTCTGAGGCGTGGTATGAGGAGCGGACAAGAGGCCCACTGATCATATATTTTATTCCAATTTCTTCGCCGATTTTTTTAAATTTGCTGAATTCTGCGGGCGTGTAATATTTTTTGACTGCAATGTGCCGGCGCGTGGGCTGTAGATATTGCCCAATCGTTACGATATCAACCTGGGCATTTTTTAAATCCCTTAGTGTTTCAATGATTTCATTTTCTTCTTCACCCAGACCAAGCATGAAGCCGCTTTTGGTAATTGCTTTAGAATTTAGGTCTTTCACTATCTTTAATACATTCAATGAACCTTCATAACTACATCGTCTATCTCTTACATAAGGTGTTAGTCTTTTTACAGTCTCCAGATTGTGTCCAATGATGAATGGTTTAGCGTCAATTATTTTTTTCAAAAGTTCTGCTTTGCAGTTGAAATCCGGGATCAGCACCTCAACCTTGGTTTCCGGATTTTTTTCTTTTGTTGCTTCAATTGTGCGGGCATAATGACCGCTTCCTAAATCTTTAAGGTCATCGCGGTCAACTGAAGTTATTACCACATAACGCAACCCGAATTTTTTTATCACCTCCGCAACATTTTCCGGTTCTGCAGGGTCTAAATATCCTTTTGGATTACCAGTAGTGACTGCACAGAATCTGCAGGCACGGGTGCAGATTTTTCCCAGAATCATAATTGTTGCACTCTTTTTTGCCCAGCATTCGCCAATATTGGGACAACGTGCCTCCTGGCAGACAGTTGAAAGATTATACTTTTTTAGGGTTTCAAAAACTTCTTTAAATTCATTACCCGAAGGAAGTTTGACCTTTAACCAGTCGGGTTTTTTAAGTAAGTTCATTTTTAAAGTATTTGATTTATTGAGCGGGTTTTTGTTTGTAGACGGTTTTTCTTCTTATTCTTTTATAGCCGATATAAAGAAGTATGACCATCATCGGCAAAAATATACTGTTGGCAAAACCCATATACCAGTAGGGCTTTTCTTCTTTTCTAAATTCAGTGTCGTCAGGTGATTGGTAAATAACGATATCTGAGTTCATAGCACTCGGATAATCATAGGTCCGACGGAGTTTGGTGATATAATCACCTTCTTTGATATAATCAAAGAGCACCGGAAAGTCCTTTTCAATATTTTCAAGTTCATCCTTTGAAATTCTATTGGCATATAAAAGTTCAGCATTATCAAAAAACATTTTGTGTTGGCCAATTACATAGAGATAAAGAGCCGTGTAATTGGCGGAAGTGAGTGAAGAAATCTTCATCGGATAGACAATTGTGTCCGTGGCAAATTTAAAACAAACACCGATATTAATCCCATAATAATTATAATTTGTATCAGCACGGGCAATAAGGAAATACTGCCAGTTACGATTTATATAATCCTGAAACATATTGCGCATTCCATCGGGCAGTGAATATCCGTTGTTTGTAAGCCAGTTTACAAGTGTATCAGGATTGTTAGTCTGTATCAAAACCGTCTGTAAGAAACCGATAGTTTTGAATTCAATAATTTTGAAATAATCGTCGCCATAATAATAACCACCTTCGCCATAATAAGGACCTCCGCATCCGCCGTAATTTTTTTGAATTGAACTGAGCATAGATAAATTTATGAATAGACTATCATTTATTTCGCTTACCGAAGGCAGGGATGGAAAAGGCACAACCCAGGCAAAGCCATTGTAGTCAGTTGCCCAGGCAACCTTAACCAGTATTGATAATTCTTCTGAATCCGGTAAAACCTTTATTATTGCAACCTGGTCTTGCCCGTAGATTTCTTTATTGATGGGTGGTATGATACCCCCATCAGCCCAGAGAATGGTTGAAATTATCAATATTAAAAATAATTGCTTCATTCTTTATTCCTTTTATTTGGTCCTAAAATAATACCAAATCCAACACTACTAAGTGAAACATACTCAGGCGAAGATGTATAATGCCAGGGAGGTCGTTCACCTATTGACTCAAAATTGATAAAATTTATCCAGAATTTTATGCCCGTCCTTATTCTGCCAAAATTATGCATTATATTGGTCCCCACACTCATACCCAAAGAATTTCTTTTATCTACTACTTTTATTACAGTACCACTATCTCCAAGAATGGGATATGAAAGATTACCGATATAATAACCAAATTTAACTCCAAATTCAATATAACCGATGCCAAAATATTTAACTTGCAATCCTACACCACCGGCATTGATTACCACAGGGATACCTGATTTTATGAAGTAAGGGTCAGCAAAAGGATAATCTTTTTTATAAAAATAATCAACATAAATCCCGCCGCCAAATGTTTTTTTATAAAAATCATTTTCAATTCCAATCTGATAAATTGTAGTAAAGTAGTCATCGGTATAATCATCTGTGGCAAGAATGTTTGCCGAAATATAAGGATTGAGAAATTGAGCAAAAAGTAAATAGATTATCATACTGATAATTATAATTACATATTCAATTTTGTCAACAGTTTTAAACCGTGAGTCCTTACTACTACCTCCCGCTTCAAGGGGGAGGCTTGCTATCCTCTATCTATAAGGGATATGTAATATCATTTTCTACTACAATTGTTCAATAGGATTGACCTCAGGATACATGCTTGACTGAAAAGAAATTTTTTGTATACTTATTGTGTATAGAAGGGAGTATTATGGGTTACACTTATTTTACTGTAATTATATTATTTTTCCAAAATCCATATAACACTTATGACTCTGTCTTCACTAATGTGTATGTGATTAATGCTGATCAAATTAAGAATCTACCAGTAAGTAATCTTGGAGAACTTTTGATGCTTGTCCCGGGTGTGAACCGAGATTACAAAACCTTCCATCTGCGTGGAAGCATTGGTGAGAGCGAAATTGCGTATTATCTTGATGGTGTTTCCTTTGCCGAACCTGAATATATAAATTTAAATGCGATTGAAAAGATTGAAATCCAGAAATCGGGGTTTTCTGCGGAATATGGTGCTGGGTTTGGTGGGATTATACATATTAAGACGAAGAAATTAAAGAAAAAGTCAATGAATGTAGAATATCTGACGGATGATTTTGTCCCTTTTGAAAGGCTGAACTTTGGATACAACCAATATGGTATAGATGGTCAGGGTAGGATAAAGGATAACTTATGCTATTTCCTTTCTGGAAATGCGGTCTACACCGATGTATCATCACCCGGATTTTACCGGGTTTTTTCATCCGGTAACTGTTATAATGGTTTGGTTGGTTTGACCTATTCGGGTAATGGTGGCAATAGTCTTTCTGTGCAGGGTTATACATTCCGTGACCAGAGAATTCTCTGGCATCCCAATATCATTGGCGCCAATGCTTATAAGTATTTTCTGCAAAAACCAATGGTCCGGGAAAAGGGAAAATCAATAATTATTACCGGTGATTTCTTGCTGGGTAAGAAAATGGTATCATCAATAAAGTATCTCATAACAATGGTTGATAGTGTATTTGGTAATCGTGATTATGAATGGGAAGAGAATAATGGTTATCAATGGTATAATGATTATCGCCTGAAGGCAGAACATCTTATCGCGTATTTAAAGAATAATCAACTATCTCCATCTGTTGTCATTCGCGATAGTTTAACAAAATATCACCAAGAAGGGGATAAGCGCAGTGAAAAATCGCTGCGTTATAATCCCTATGGTGTTAGGGAAATTTTTTACACCTATGGCGACTATCCTGCATGGTGTTATTGTAATTCAACGGTTCAGCAATTATTTTTAAAAATGAAATATTTTACTGGTAATCAAAATGAAATCAAATGGGGAATGGATTTTGCCTGGAATGAATTCAATTATTACAGTAATCCATTGCCCTGGTTTACCCAATCTTTATGGAATTACTATGAACGCACCCCGAGTGCAATATCAGTCTATCTTGAAGATAAATGGATAACAGAAAGGATTGGTATTTGTGCGGGAATAAGATATAGCCATTTTAATTACGGGCTTTATCAACCTTTGGAATTTGAGTTGCCGGGTGATGATACTGTTTTTACACTAAAAAAGAACTTCATCTCACCAAGAATAGGATTGGTATTACCGGTAACCAAAAAATTAGATATTTTCTTTAATGGTGGTGAATTCCATTATGAACCCGCAGGATATACCGGAAGGTGTGAACCGGCAAAGACAAGAATTTTTGAAATGGGTTGCAGATTGAATCCTATATCCAATATATTGATAACAAGTAACCTCTATCAAAAATATATGGTTGATTTGTACATTCAAAAAGTGGAGTATTATAATTATTATCCGTGGAACTACTTATATACATATACATTTACCTACATAGATAAGGCAGAGGCCAAAGGATGGGAGATGAATCTTGAAAAATTATTCGGTCAGTGGTTGTCCATCGGATTGAGTTATAACCTCCAATTTACCGAACAGATGCCGGTTTATGATTATAATTATTATTACTATTACTACGAAGGAAATGACCCAATAACTGGTGAACCAATCAATTATGAAAAGAAATATCATCCGTTAAATTATGATTGCCGGCATAGTTTAAAGAGTTTTTTAATTTTTAATATTCCGAAGGACTTCCATGCCCTTCTGAATAATTCTACATTTTCTCTTTTCTACTCTTTTTATTCGGGATTGCCTTATACACCAGAGGATTTAAGAGGACGACCCGTTGGTGATATAAATTCGGCGCGCATGCCGGCAAATAATAATGTGGATATGAAATATCTAAAAAAATTTAAGATTGGCCCTGTCTGTTTGTCTTTCAACTTGCTGATAAACAATCTTTTTAATACAAAGCAGATTGTTTATGTTTATCCAACCACGGGAAAACCGGATGACCATGGAGACCCTGAGCCACCAATTGGTCAGTTTGGCTGGCTTTCAATTTCAAGTTCATATTATTCTCCACAAAGCGACCATAACCATGATGGACTCATCACACCGGTGGAAATGCGCGATGAATATTTGAAGGCAAGGTATGATTATTTTACAAATCCACTCCATTATGCGAATCCATTCCGCATCAGGTTGGGGTTAGGTTTAGAACTCTATTGAAATTAGTGCAGTAAGAAAAAACGAAAAATTCTGTTGCAAAAAACAAAAAATTAATTCAATACCGAACGAAAATTGATTGTGCATTGCTTGACATTAACACGATAATGGTTAAAATAAGATGAGGTGAATATGGAACTTATTGTACTCTTTTTCTTAACGCAGGTTGATTTAAATGTAACTTTTTATGAGAAACAAGTGCCATTTGATGTTGAGGCAAAGATATATGAGATTGATAGTGTATTTGCCCAGAAACTCGAATTTTTCAAAAATTACCCTGCATTGCAAAAGGCATTATTATTTCTGCAACCCGATTCTTCTTATATTATTGAGATATATTCTAAGAAAGACGGTATTATCATTCGCGAAAAAGTAAATGTTCAGGCAGACCAGATTATACAAATCCAGAAGGAGATTGTCTCATTACGGGAAAAAGAAATACCAACAGTTATTTTAGACCGCACCGGTTACGGAGAGTTTTTAGGGGGTTCGTTTGTCTTTGCCTATTGTATCCAGGCACCATTATCAGTAATGGCAGTAAATCCTGATAACAGTCGGGTGGGTGTTGCTGTTTATATGTTATCAAGTTCTGCGGGGTTTGTTATTCCGTTGCTTTTAACAAAAAATTGCAATGTTTCAAAGGCACATGCCAATATGTTCATGTATGGTGGTTATAATGGGCTTTATATCGCTGGTGCCTTAGCATCAATCGCTGATATGAATGTTTTGGAGGGGACCGGTGCCTTATTTACGCTTGCGGGCAGTGTGGTTGGTGAATATACAGGTTTTCAATCGGTTAATAGGTTTAATCTAAGTATGGGTAGGGGAAATACAATTATGATTATCGGTGATTTTGTTGGTGCCAGTAGCGCAGGATTAATCAGTCTGTTTGATAACTGGTCTGACCCGACATTTAACCATAGGCATTATTTAGCAAGTTCAATCTTCGGTATTGGTGCAGGAATTTTCTTAGGCTCCGAAGTTACGAGAAAAGTTAATTTGGCGGATGGAGATTATTTGATTTTTGGAAATTGCGGAATTGTTGGTGCGGCTTCATTGCCTGTGCTTTTGTCATATTTTGACGATGGCCATGGCAGGGTTTCTGGTAAGATGTATATTTCCGCCGGTATTACAGGACTTGGTCTTGGTTCAATATTGGGATATAAGATTGTAGAGAACAAAGATTTCAGCGAATCCGAGGCAAACATTATCGCAGTAGGCGGCGTCGCCGGTTCACTGGCAAGTGCGGGATTGATTTTCCTTGCCGGCAATGAAAATCCAAAGGTCTACTGGACAGGAGCCATTGCTGGTGATATAATTGGTACTTTAGCCACTGCCTCATTCATAAAGGCAGGCAAATCAGACAAGCATTCAAAATTTAATTTCTATCCCGAAAATTTGATTGGTGCTGGATTATGCTACAAAAATAATATCCCGTTTAAAAATTTTCTTGTTACATACAGATTTTAAGAATTGGTTGAAGTAATTAAGCTGGCAGATAGGGTCTTTTAATATTCATGATACCATTGAATATACTATTATAAACTTCAGGATATTCAATTGAAATATCATTCAAGAAATTTCTGATTTTCTGTCTTTTAGAAATTTGATAATAAGGACATTTGTTTAAGTTTACAGGGATATTTAATACACGAGCAATAGAGTCAATAATTTTTTTATCAAGGTAATAAATTGGTCTGACAAATGAAAAGCGACCCTGGATTACTGATTGAGAAGGAACAATGGTAGATATCTCGCCATTATAAATAACATTTAAAAGAAAGGTTTCTACAACATCTTCAAGGTGATGAGCAAGTGCTACTTTGAAGATATTTAAAGATTCGGCATATTCAAGGAGTTTACGTCGCCGCTGTCTTGAGCAAAAAAAACATTTTTTTTCAACTGATTGCAAACGGCTGTCTATTTTGATGTTTATAATCTTACAGGGAATTTCCAACCATTTACAATAATTTTCAATGAATCCTGTGTTCCAATCAGGAAAGTCGGGACGAATATGACAGGCATATATTTCGTAGTTTTGATTGAATTTTTCATTGTATTCGCAGAGCAAGTATAGAAGCACAAGACTATCACTTCCACCTGAAACTCCAACAACTAACCCAGAATTTTTTTCTAAAATTTTATATCTTTTGATTACCTTATTGATGCTTGAGAGGGCAGGATTTATAATTCGGCTTAAGTTCGCCAAAGAAAAATTTTTATCTTAAAACAATCAACTGTTTTATCAAAACACCCTTTTTCGCTTCCAGTCGGTAAAAATATACACCATTGGGCACGAGTGCACCCTTTTCATCATCTGCATGCCAGGGTATGGTATGTGTACCTTTATTATAAAAACCACTTGCGAGCACCTTAACAGGTTTCCCAATGAGGTTATAAATTGTAAATGTGATATACATTGGTTCATTCAGGGTAAATTCAAATTCAGTATAATTGTCAACAGGATTCGGTCGATTTTTATTTAAGCTCATAATTTCACTTTTCTGTTGTTTAGGACGGGATAGAATTTTTAATATTTTTTCGTTCGGATTAAATAAAAGCAAACTATTATCATTAGGATATGCATAAATCTTTGAATCAGGAGTAATATTTTCCATTAGAATTTTATCTTCAGGTTCTCCATTGGGTTTTAAAATTAATATTGAGTCTTTAAACAAAATGTAATTTTTCCCGTCAATCCCGGTCGTAAAATCAATGATTTTTTCAGATGCACTATAAAACAGCCGATTTTTGAATCCTGTCGTATTCTTTAAATCGCTCGCAGTCCAGGTATAAATCTGATTATTATGCATTGAGTAAATGACGAATTCGGTTTTTTCATTAATCTTTGTGACAACAGAAAATTTTTCAACATTAGCAATTAGATTATTTATTATTTCATTTCCATCAATAAAGATTATACGATTGGGTTCCGCAATGGCGAGTATATTTTTTCTTCCCACCTTCACTGCTTCAATTTGAATGGGATTGAATAAGTTTAGTGAAGAGGCGGATGCTTCACCTTCTGATGAGAGAGTTAAGAGCTTATGGAAGTTGTCAATTATATAAAAATATTCGTTGCAAACCGCTAATAGTTCGCCTTCTTTTATCTCAGAGAAAAGATTTAGACTTTTCTTAGCGAAATCAACCTGTGAAATTGAAGATTTCGTTAAAATCCATACACTGCCGTCAATGTCAACTTTGACATCAGTAATTTGAATTCCTTTTGGCAGTGTTAACTCTTCACGCTGCTGCCATTCAGCAAAGGCAATCAAGAAAACAAAAAATATCACGATTAATTTTTTCATATACCCCCTTGTTTAAAGTAGCACATAGTCTTTGGGTTGGGATACTGGAAAACCCAAACCCTATCTTCACCGAACATGCACTCATTATCACTTCCTATTGTATATTATATTTATATTCTTTCTATTGTCAAGACTTAAATTTAGACTCCTATGGTTTAAAGTCAAACGGTATCTGGATGCTCTGCTCAAATGGTTCACCGTCTTTGGTCGCTGGTTTGAATTCCCATTGTTTTGCTGCCGCAATTGCTGCATCTTCACAGGCGGGATTGCCAAAACTGGAAAAGATTGTTGCCGATTTGACTTTTCCATCTGTACCAACAACGACTTTTACTACAACCTTACCAGTAGCACCTATTGCCCTTGCTGCATCAGGATATTTAGGTAAAACTTTTTTTATCGGCTCGGGTCTTGTTATTACTGATGGTTTTGGTGGTGTTGTCGGTGGCGGAGGAGGGGCTACCACGGTTGTTTCTTTTGAAGCCGCAGCGGCTTCTAAGAGTTTTTCCGGAGAAACTGCAGGTGTTGGTTTCGGGGTTTCTTCTTTCTTGGTGGTGGTAGGAGTGGGAGTAGTAGGTGTTACAGGAGTAGGTGTTACAGGAGTTATTGTAGAAGTAGTTGTGGGTGTAGGTGTGGTCGGTGTTGTCGTCGGTGTAACTTTGGCAGCGATTGTGACTCTTCTTTCTGCTTCAGGTATCCAGTAGGTATAGGCACTGGCGAGTGCGATACCTTCATCTGTACCTTTTACTCTTTTATAATTTGCAGCGATTTCATTGGGAACCACAAGGAAGGTATAGGGTTGGTCTTCATAAACTCTCTTTTGGAATTCACCCCAGATTTCTTTTGCTTTTCTTCTATCCAACATTAGAGTGCCGATATCTATAAGTGAATCTACCGCTGGATTTCTATAATTCACGAAATTAAACTTTCCACGGTTGGGGTCAGAATGCCAGTATAATGTTGGGTCAATCTTATCACCAACACTCCAACCCATAATAAATCCATCATATTTACGATTGAGGAGTGCAGAAATGAAGGAAGTCACATCCATTGTCTGCGCATTCACTTTTATCCCAAGTTGCGATAAATAGTTGGCAACAAAATTTAGAATTTGAACTCTTTCCGGATTTTCAACATTGGTGATAATGGTCAGGGTAATGTCTTTTCCGTTTTTATCAAGTATTTTATTGCGATTGCGATCTTCAAAGCCTTTATTTAAAAGAATATCTTTAGCCTTGGCAGGATTAAATTCTACAGGTGATACATTCTCATTAAATGCCCAGGATGATTGTGGTAATGGTCCGAGTGAAACCTGCCCCATTCCTAATAAAACATCATTCAGTATCTGGGTTTTATTTATAGCCATTGTCAATGCCTTGCGTATTTCTTTATCCTTCAGAAATTCATTTTCCAGATTCCAGCCGATATAAATGTAACTATTTCCTGGTTTAGAAAAAATATTTATATTTTTATTGTTGGAGAATTTTTTAGCGTCAGACGGTGTTAGATTGAGGGCGAGATCTATATTACCTTGCTCAAAGTCAGTAATCATTGTTTCTACATTGTTGTAAAATTTAATTACAATTTCATCAAGAGGTGGTCTGCCACGATAGTAATTTTCGTTGGCGGTGAGTGTTAAACCTGCATTGGGGATCCATTCTTTTACTTTATAAGGTCCGTTGCCCACGATCTTTGTTTTACCAAATTCTGCACCGAATTTTTCATAAATATGTTTGGGTACAGGCATTATATCTGAATCAGTAAGGAGATTTGCATAGACCTGGGTGAATGTGAATTTTATAGTATACTTATCTACCAGTTCTGCTTTTTTGATATATTTTAGAGAGGCAATGAAGGGATAATTTGTTTTTGGATCCTGCATCTTTTCATAGGTGTAAAGGACATCTTCAGCAGTCACCGGTTCTCCATCCCACCATTTTATATCCTTTCTAAGATAATAAGTAATAGAGGTCAAATCCTCTGAAAATTCCCATGAGGATGCCAATTCCGGTTTCATCTTTCCAGTATGCGGGTCAATTCTGTGGAGTCTCATAAATAATAGTTCAAGAATGTCGTTTGAACCTAAAACAGAGGGTTGTAGAGGTGAAATAACAGAAGGGATGTCTGTTGTCCCGATGACGAGTGTCCCACCCTTCTCACCCTTTAATGGTTCTTCTTTTTTTGCACAATAAACAATCAGACCAATGACGATTAATATTAACCATAATTTTTTCATTTTACCCCCTTTTTTAATTTATCTTTTACCCAGTTAAGGGTCTCATATATAAATACATTATATTCTAAAAAATATTCCTGTCAATATTGTCATTATAAGTGAGAATTTATATCTTTTCTTTGAACCACTCTATTACTCTTCTAAGCCCTTCATCAAGCTCCACAACTGGTTTCCAATTTAGAAGTTTTTTCGCTTTGGTGATATCAGGATTTCTTCTATGAGGGTCATCTTCTGGTAGTGGTTTATAAATGAATTCACTTTTACTATTACACAATTTCTTTATTTTTTGAGCAAGTTCCAAAATTGTAAATTCCTTAGGATTACCTAAATTGACTGGCATTGGATAATCACTCTCAGCAAGTTTAACAATTCCATTAACGAGGTCGCTTATGTAGCAGAAACTTCTCGTCTGTTTGCCATCTCCGAATATGGTCATTGGTTCGTTCTTTAAAGCCTGTTCAATAAAGGTGGGAATCACCCTGCCATCTCCAGGCCTCATTCTTTCTCCATAGGTGTTAAATATTCGCACAATGTTTATTTTTAATTTCAACTTTCTATGATAGGCAACAGTTATCGCTTCAGCAAATCTCTTTCCTTCATCATAAACAGACCTTATTCCAACGGGATTCACATTTCCCCAGTATTCTTCAACCTGGGGATGGATTAATGGGTCACCATAGACTTCACTTGTTGAGGCAAGGAAGAATTTGGCATTTTTCTTTAAAGCAAGTTCAAGCATATTTATAGTTCCAACAGATGCCGTTTTCATTGTTTCTATTGGATATTTTAGATAGTCAAATGGACTTGCTGGTGAGGCAAAGTGGAGTATAAGTCCTATATCTTTATTTATCTTCGGCATATCGCAGATATCGCATTTTAGAAACTGAAATTTTTTATTTTTGAAATTGTGTTTTATATTTTCTTCTTTGCCGGTTATCAAATTATCAACTGCGATTACTTCGTTTCCTTTATTTAAATAGTAATCTACAAGGTGAGAACCGATAAAACCTGCACCGCCAGTAATTATTACTCTCATCTGCCTATTCCTGCATAGATAAAACCTATCTTTCTCATTTCCTGCGGGTCAAAGATATTTCTGCCATCAAGGAAAACCGGCTGACGCATCTTTTCTTTCAATTTTTTTAAATCAAGATTCTTAAATTCGTCCCATTCTGTAACCAGCACCACTCCATCTGCATTTTCAGCCACGCCGTATGCATCTTTACAATATTCAATATCAGGCATTAATTCCTTTGCCCTCTCCATTGCGACTGGATCGTAAGCCTTTACAACCGCGCCTTCCTTCTTTAATTCATTTATTATTGTAATTGATGGTGCAAATCTCATATCATCCGTGTTGGGTTTAAATGAAAGTCCAAGAATTCCAATCCTTTTATCCCTCAGGTTCCATAATAAATCTTCAAGTTTTTTGACAACCCTCTTCATCTGCTCTTCGTTTATCCTTTCCACTTCTTTTAATAATCTAAAATCATAACCCAATTTCTGGGATATGCCGATAAAAGCCTTGAGGTCTTTTGGAAAACAAAAACCACCAAATCCCACCCCAGCATTGAGAAAATCCCTGCCAATTCTTTTATCAAGTCCAATACCTTCTGCAACCTTTAAAATATCCGCACCTGAATATTCACAGATAATTGAAAGGGCATTGATGAATGAAATCTTCATTGATAAAAAGGAATTTGAGGCGTGCTTTATTAATTCGGCACTCGCCAAATCGGTAATGATTTTTGGTGCATCAATCGGCTTATATAGTTCCAGTAATAGCTCTTTTGCCTTTTCGCTTTCAACACCGAGAACAACCCTGTCGGGCTTGAGAAAATCCTGTATGGCAGAACCTTCTCTTAAGAATTCAGGATTGGATGCAACATCAAATGCAACCTTTCTTTTGTTGAATCTTTCAACAATCGTTCTTATCCATTTTCCAGTCTGGACCGGGACCGTGCTTTTTTCCACGACAATTTTGTAATCTTCCATGGCTTCACCAATCTCACTCGCTACTTTTTCAACGCTTGAAAGGTCTGGTTCTCCATTCTCTTTTGGCGGTGTGCCCACAGCAATAAAGATAAATAATGACTCCCGAACACCTTCAGAAATTGAAGTTGTAAATTTTAATCTACCTTCGGAGACATTCTTTTTAACCATCTCCAGAAGTCCGGGCTCATAAATAGGGATCTTTCCATTCTTTAATATTTCAATCTTTTTTATGTCATTATCAACACAGACCACATTATGTCCAATCTCTGCAAAACAGGTTCCTGAGACTAAACCTACATAACCAGTGCCAATCATACAAACCTTCATATTCCTCCTTTTTGAAAACAAATATCTAAAATATCAAAATTCCTAAACATTTGAGGGTTTTTTGTAAAAAATAAAAAATATTCCACCCACCAGAGACCATAAAAATGTCAAAAAGAATGAAACAAGTGAGACGGTAAGAGAAACTTCACCACTCAATCCGGTGCGTTGAAATAATATCACATAGGCATTTTCCCGAACACCCAGGGCATTGAATGATATCGGTATCATTGAAATGACATTTATTATGGGCAGATATATAAAGAAAGGGAGTATGGAGACCTGGTAATTACCCATGCTCTTTAAAACAAGATAAGGAGATACGGCAAGGAGTGCCTGGATAATCATTGATTGTATAATACAAAGAATTATCACACCCCAGGCAGAACCAAATTCGGTCATTGTTTTATGGAGATTGTTTATCCTTTCACCAATGTGAAAAAATTTCAATTTAGCAATAACTGGATGAATAAACGAATAAACCTTTTCCGAAAAGAGTATAAATGTGATAAATAGAAGTGTTAGGAGCCCGATTATCATCAGTGATACAAATTCGCTTCTTTTCTGGAAAATATAGAGATAGACTACAGCGAATAATCCGAAGATAAAAAGACCGATAAATCCAAGGATTCTATCGGCAATCACAATCGCAAAGGCATCGGTCTTTTTCTCCCTCATTGAGTAAACAACCCTCATAACATCCCCACCAACAGTGGTGGGCAGAAAGTTATTAAAAAAGAGGGCAATAAAATATATCAGTAGAGAATCTTTGAACGGAATATTCATTTTTTTATAATCAAGCAGAACCTGCCAGCGCCAGGCAGAAACAACAATGAAAAAAAAGTAGGGGATAAGTGCATAAGCCAGAAATCTTATCTCAAGGTTTTTTAAATTTAATAGAATTTTTTCAATATCAAGTTTTATGAGCAAGAATGTGATTAGTCCAATGCCTATTAAAATCCTTAAGACTGACCAGAGAAATGTAAATTTACTTTTCTTTTTTTCTTCCATTATTGAGTCTTTTTTCATTAAGTCTTATTTCTATTCAGGGAATCAAACTTTTCTAAACGGTCAATTATCGCTCTTATTGACTCACCAATCAGTCCTAACGAAAAGAACAGGACTCCCGAGACAATGAGGAGTATGACGAGATATAATAAAGGTCTGAATCCATGTCCTAAGAGTCTAAGGATTATTGCAATGATACCGACTATAATTCCCAAGAGTATTTGAAACATTCCGGCAGTTCCAAAATATAATAAAGGCTTCTGGAGAAATGTTAACTGGAATTTCACTGCAAGAAGGTCAAAAAATCCAATAATAATTCTTACCTTTTTCTGATATTTCGGTGCACCATATAACCTTGGTTTTAAGGACACAGGGATTTCTTTAATGACGAATCCATATTCACTCGCCAGGGGAACTATATAACGGTGCCAGTCTTTGCGCATAGGAATTGTTTCTATGACTTCGCGTCTGAATGCCTTTATTGCATTCATATCATGGACTTTTAAATGGAATAGTTTTCTCCCACACCAGTTATAAACACTTGAGACAAATTTCTTTTCATATTTTCCCTGTTTCCAACCGGTAGCCACATCTGCATTCTGGTTTAAAATCAGATCTACCAATTTAGGCACATCATAAATATCAAACTGCATATCTGCATCATAAATCACCAGAATCTCAGCATTGGTTGTTTTTGCCCCGGTTATTATTGCTTGGGTTTTACCTAAATTTCTTTTATGCCTTGCTATTTTTAGATAATCTCTCTTGTATTCTTCTAATACTTTCTGGGTAGAATCGGTTGAGCCATCATCAATGAAAATGACCTCATAATCTCTGTGTTTTTTGATGAATTCATCAAACATTGAGACGAGATGCGGTATGTTTTCAACTTCGTTATAGGCAGGAACAATTATCCCAATTTTCATATATTTTATTATATATATCCCTTCCTAAAAGTCAAATAGTTTTTGGTTAAATTTAATTGAGAAATCAATACTGTTGACAACGAATGGTTTTTACATATAATTATAATCAGGCATACTGAATGTTGGTTGGCGTTAGATTACAAATGGTAATTCAGGTTTTGGCCGGTTACTCATTGAGTTAATCTCCAATCAAACAGAAGGAAGCTTGAAAGGAGTAAAAATGCCTATCTTTGGTAAAGTAAAGTGGTTTGATAACCGTAAAGGTTATGGTTTCATTGAGAAAGAAGATGGAACCGGTGATGTGTTCGCCCATTTTCAGGAAATAGTGGGCGAAGGCTATCGCACATTATCCGAAGGTGACAGGGTGAAGTTTGAAATCACCAGCACACCGAAAGGACCAAAAGCCACAAAGATAGAACGTGTGTAATGAGTGATCGTTGATACGTTCAAAATAGCCCCGACGCTTGTCGGGGCTATTTTTATTTTGTCTAAAATAATTTTTTCAAAAGTCAACAAAATTAACAGAGTCAGAAAAAGAAAAGTGTCAACTTTTGTTAATAATGGCATTTACATACACCTTACAAAATATTATTGACTTTCTCAAAAAATAGAATATATTAATTCATGCAGGTCTATATTGAACAAATTGGAAAATACGAAGGTAAGGAAGTAGAAATAAAAGGATGGTTATATAATAAGCGATCTTCAGGGAAGGTAAGATTCTTGCTCATTCGTGATGGCACAGGGATCATCCAATCTGTTATCAGTGCGGATGAGGCAAAACCTGAAATC
This sequence comes from candidate division WOR-3 bacterium, assembly GCA_039802005.1. NCBI lineage: Bacteria > Pseudomonadati > Caldifarciminota > Caldifarciminota bacterium. The sequence continues at coordinate 110,106 of JBDRVV010000002.1, read as the reverse complement.
TTTGAAGTAGCAGATAAAATTACCCAGGAATCTTCAGTTATTATTAAGGGGCTTGTGCGTCAGGATAAAAGGGCACCTGGTGGATACGAGATTGTAGCAACAGATTTACAGATTATCCAACTTGCAGAGGATTATCCTATCACACCGAAATCTCATTCCGTAGAATTCTTATTGCCCATTCGCCATCTCTGGATACGTTCAAGGAAACAACATGCAATTTTAAGAATCAGGCATACGGTAATAAAGGCGATAAGAGATTTTTTAGATAATCGTGGTTTTATCAATGCGGATACACCAATACTTACGCCCGCATCTGTGGAAGGAACGACAACATTATTCCCGGTTGATTATTATGGAGAGACTGTTTATTTAACCCAGAGTGGTCAGTTATATAACGAAGCCACTGCGGCATCACTGGGCAAAGTTTATTGTTTCGGACCCACATTCCGCGCTGAAAAATCAAAGACCCGTAGACATCTAACTGAATTCTGGATGGTTGAACCAGAAGTTGCATATTTGGAACTTGATGGCTTGATGGAATTGGAAGAGGATTTTGTAGTATATATTGTTGAGCGTGTTCTGGAGACACGAAAAGAAGAACTAAGAATCTTAGAAAGGGATATGGCAAAACTTGAAAATATAAAGAAGCCTTTTCCGAAGATTACCTATAAAGAAGCAGTTGATTTAATACATAAAAAGGACCCCAATTTTAAATATGGGGATGATTTTGGTGCACCAGAGGAGACTTTGATCAGCGAAAGTTTTGATAGACCTGTTCTCGTCCATCACTATCCTGCTCAGTGTAAGGCATTCTATATGAAACGCGACCCAAAAGACGAGTCACTTTCTCTAAGTGTTGATATGCTTGCACCTGAGGGCTATGGTGAGATAATTGGTGGTGGTCAACGAGAGGATGATTACGAAACTCTGCTCAGGCGTATAAAAGAAAATAATCTTCCAGAAGAGGCATATAAATGGTATCTTGATTTACGAAAATTCGGAACCTGTCCCCATAGTGGGTTTGGACTTGGTGTGGAAAGAACCGTTGCCTGGATTTGTAAGATTCCTCATGTGAGGGAAACAATTCCATTTCCAAGGATGCTGGAAAAGATTTATCCATAGAAATTTTTGGCGATGCGAAAGGGGATAAGAGGACAAAGATGGCAAGATATGATAAATGGCTTGGGTTTTGGTTTGGAAATGGGATTGGTCCATTGGTTATCGTTTGTTGTTCACTAAACCTAATAACTAAATCCTATTTCATTTCTCAACTAAAATCTACAAACAATTTATCCCTTTATAGTTTTTTGAGCCATTCTACCCTTTTATTTTATACATTCAAGGAGGTATAAATGTTTTTTGTGATTTTTATCCTATCAATCATTCCCTATCCAAATCAACCAAACTGGGAATCAACGGATACAGACTATTCAACGGGCGGTGCATTGGTTGATGTTGACCTTGATGGTGATATTGATTTTGTTAGTGGCAATGGTAATGATATGGCACAGAATAGAAATAAAGTGAACTATAATTATAATGATACACTCCAGCATGTTGCAGGATGGCAGTCTTCAGATGTGGGATATAATGCACATATCAGTTTGGGAGATATAAATTATGATGGTTATCCTGATCTTGTTGTGGCAAATTATGGCGATCCTTATACCCCGCAATATGACAAATTCTATTATAATCAATCGGGAACTTTTCAATCAATTTCTTCCTGGAGGCCCCATGACCTTGATAATTCATTTTCCTGTGCGTTTGGAGATATGGATGGAGATGGTGATTTAGACCTTGCTGTTGCCTGTGGTGAGTCTTATGGTGATAGTGCCCAGAAGGCGAAGGTGTATTTAAATAATAATGGAATTTTAGATACACTCCCTGTCTGGCAGTCAAATATCGCTTCCTATTTTTATGATGTTTCCTGGGTTGATATTGACAATGACGGTGATTTAGACCTCGGTCTTGTGGCAGAGCTCGGACCAAATTTGATATACCGCAATACCAATGGAATGCTGGAATCAACACCTTACTGGCAGTCAGCAAATTCCTTGAATACTTTGAAACTTGCATTCGGCGATGTTGATAATGATGGTGACCTTGATATGGTCTGTGCCAATAATGGGCAACTCGGGGGTCAGAGCAATGTTCAACTATACCTAAACAATGGTTCAAACCTATCAACTACCCCTGCTTGGACAAGCCAGAATCTCACATATTATTCCTGTGTTGCATTAGGTGATGTTGATCAAGATAATGATTTAGACCTTGCCGCTGGTGGCTGGTGGGAATCGGTAAAGGTCTTTGAAAATACAAATGGAACATTTCCCCAGACTCCATCCTGGCAATGGAGTCCATCAAATCCTTATCAACTTGTTTGTGAAAATATTATTTTTGGTGATGTTGATAATACACAACCTGTATCAATCACAAATGAACCGCATATTGTTACACCTGCAAAACGGGTTTTTTATCTCAATAAACGATGGATAAAGAATATCACAAGGGTGAGAAGAGCAAGTGGTGATTTGAACAGAAACCAATATTGCTTTTCATATACTGATGGCTGGGTATCAATTGCAAATATCATTACTCAACCAGAAACTATATGGGTTGATTATACATATTCAAAGAATCTTGATTTGCTTGTTACCAACTGGCACCAGACCAGGGGAAATTTTCTGTTCTTAAATACAATGAGCCAATGTGTGGCTGAAAATAACAATGATGAATCAATATTCTTTGAATTTCCAAACCCGAGCAAAGGAAATTTTTCGATAAAAACAAATCTTTTAAATTTTAAAATAAAGATTTTTGATATCTCCGGAAGATTAATACTACAGCAAACTAAAAAGAATGTTGAACTAAATACACCAGGCATTTATTTCGTAGAAATTTATCACTGCGGAAAAAGGGTTAAGTCCGAAAAATTAGTGATTATAAAATAAAAGTATTCTAAGAAATCTGAACTGCATTTTTGTCCTTGACTTGTTGCAAAGAAATGGATATACTTTGTCAGCATAAATTTTTTCCCATAATAACAAAGACCCAAGTCTTTGAAAGGAGGTGCCAAAACGAAATATTTTTTTGTTGTTTCAAAATAGCGAAAGGAGAATATAATGGTGTTATTAAAAAGCAATAAACACTTTATAGTGTTGATGGTTTTGTTTTCTGTAGTGTTGGTTCGGGGTCAGATGATTTGTTTGAAGACATATCAGTTTGACCCGAGGAATGGTGAACCAATAATAGCCAATAATCTTATCGCACAGGAAGAGGATTGGAACTACTATATTATTCAATTTAAAGGTCCGATCTTAAAAGAATGGAAACAAGAGTTGAAAAATATCGGTGCACAGGTAATAGGTTATCTCCCTGATTATGCATATATTGTGCGTATGGATAAGATTCAGAAGCAAATGATAAATCAGAAGTCATTTATCAACTGGATAGGTTTGTGGCATCCTGCTTATAAGATACATCCTGATTTGCGCGTTATTACTGGTTTACAGAAGGTAACAATTATGGTCTTTGATACCGAAGACCTGACCGAAATAGCCGCAAGAATTAATAACACTGGAGCACGGATTCTTGATATATCGGAAGTTGTAAGTAAACTGATTGTTGCTGAAATAGGTGCTAACCAGGTAGAGACTATAGCAAATATTAAAGGAGTTTACTGGATCGAACCACGGCCTGAGATTCAGTTGCATAACAATAATTCAACACGTATTGTTCAGTGTGGTTCGGTTGGAGACACGACAATCTGGGCAAAGGGTATCAAAGGACAGGGGCAGATACTTGGTACAACCGACTCCGGTATTACGACTGCCCATTGGGCATTCTATCATTCAACATATCCGATAACAACCTGGGGAAGCTACCCAAGCCATAGAAAGATTGTAAATTACAGTCGAGGTGGAAGTTCTGCGACATTTGGCGATGAGTCATCAAACTACTGGCATGGTTCACACACCGGCTGCACAGTATGTGGAGATGACTCATATAATGGTGGTACATCCATCTATGACGGTATCGCTAAACTCGCGAAACTTTCTTTTTGCGATATTGGATATTCGGGTGGCTTAAGCATCTGGTCGGATTTAAACCAACTCTGGGATACAAGTTATGCCTATGGTGCTCGGGTTGTATCTAATTCCTGGGGTGCCTCTACAGGTGGTGCTTACTATAGTTATGATGCACAGGCAGATCAGTTTATGTGGCGTAGAAAAACCTGTTTGTTGGTCATTTCAGCAGGAAATTCTGGTTCGGGTGCAAATACCACAGGTAGCCCTGGGAACGCTAAAAATGCATTGACAATCGGCGCAGTTGGCAGGGTTTCTCCGACGACGATAGCATCTTATTCCTCAAGAGGACCAACAGATGATAATCGTTATAAACCAACAGTAATGGCACCTGGTGGATTGAATACCACAGGAGATCCTGGTTTGTATTCGGCAAGTGGTGGAACATCAGGTTCCAGTAGTAGTTACTGGCAGATGTCAGGAACGAGCATGGCATCACCATCTGCCTGTGGCGCGGTCGGTTTGATAAGAGAATATCTTAACCGTGGTTTTTATCCAACCGGTTCCGAAGTGCCTGGTAATGCAATTGCCAATCCATCGGCTGCACTCTTGAAGGCGATGGCGGTAATATCAGCAGATAATAATATTTCCGGTTACACAGTTCCGAATTACAATATCGGCTGGGGTAGAATTGACCTTGATAGCGTATTATACTTCACTGGCGAATCAAAAAAATTGCTTCTCCATGATTCTGCATCAGGGGGTCTTGATACAGGTGATAGTGTCGTCTATCAATGGCAAGTCAATAGTTCTTCCGTTCCTTTGAGAGTAACTCTGTGCTGGACTGATAGCGCCGGAAACACAAGTGCCGCACGTGCCATTGTAAATAACCTTGACCTCAGGGTAAGAAGTCCTTCAGGGACATATTACTGGGGCAATGTCTATTCTGGTGGCCAGTCGGCAACGGGCGGAAGCCGGGATACCTTAAATGTTGAAGAGAATTTCCGGCTTAATTCACCCGCTACCGGTGTCTGGACTGCCTGGGTTGTGGGCAGAAATGTGCCGACTGGAGCAAGGCAACCTTACGCACTTGTGATTACCGGTGATGTTTCAAACCTCCAGATCGGAATTGCTGAGAATACAGGACCTTCGGAAATAAAGGTGAAAAATCTCTTCAATACGTCTATTTTGACACATAATTGTGTTGATTATGCACTAAATCTTAATAAATCAGGCAAGGTAGAGATCAAAATCTATAATATTTTAGGTGCCTGCGTTTATACCAATGAAAAATTCTACGCAAAAGGTGAACATAGAGAGTCAATTTCAATGGCAAAAATGCCCCAGGGGATCTATTATCTATTCTTTAACTTGCCTGACGGTATAAAAAAGCAAAAGATTGTTCTGGTGAAATAAGAAGAATAAAAAATAAAGGGGTTCTGATTTCGGATCAGAACCCCCCTTTCTATTTCAATCTTTAATCAAAATCAAAAAATTCTGAGAAATTAAATTTGAAGTTTTCGGGATAGTATTCGCCCCGTTCTTTGTCCAAAAGATATTTGCCTCTGTATTCTTTTCTTACAATCTTTTGCAGCATTTCTATTAGAAAATCAATCTCTTTTTTCGTATTATAAATTCCAAAGCTTATTCTCACCGCACCCGGTATTTCAGAACGGTCCCTATTTATAATCATTTTTTCAATCTTTTTTGCTTCTTCCTGTGTAACACCGAGCAGGCACTTTACATAGGGGTGGGCACAGAAACAACCATTACGAACCCCAATGCCACCTTCATAACTTAAGATTGCAGAGACGAGTGCATGGTGCATTCCCTTGATGTTAAAAGAGATGACCCCCAGTCGGTTATGTGCATTTTTCGGGTCTCGGTCACCATAAATGATTATTTCTGGAATTTTGTTCAGTTCTTTAAGGGCATAGGCAGTGAGTTTGGTTTCGTGTTTAATTATCTCGTCAAACCCCACCTTATTAATCAGTCTGATAACCTCGGCAAGGGCAACGACACCGATTATATCAGGGGTTCCAGCTTCTTCTCTTTCGGGCAAGTCTTTCCAGTAGGCACTCTCCAAGTCTACAATATCCGCAGTTCCTCCACCTACATCATCAGGTGTGCCATACAGAAATGCGGATTTATCACCGACGAGGACACCTATCCCATAAGGTGCATACATTTTGTGGGCGGAGAAAGACAGATAATCAATATGTTCAGGGTCGTTTTTAGGTTTCATATCTATTGGCCTATGAGGTGCAAGTTGTGCGGCATCAACTGCAATCTGGGCACCAACTTCATGTGTCAGGCGGGCAAATTCATATATCGGATTTATATAGCCGGTAACATTTGATGCCCCACTTATCGCAACGAGTTGTATTCTACCAGCATATTTTTTTAATTTTTCATAAAAATCATTTTTGTTTATTGTTCCATCAGGATTTAGTTCAATGTGAACCACCTGTGCAACTTTACGCCAGGGCAATTCGTTTGAGTGGTGCTCCATAATTGTAGTAAGGACGATAGGTTTTTCTTTATCCAAGGCAGGACATTGGAACCTGCTGGAAAGTTTATTTATTGCCTCGGTTGTATTTTTACAGAATATTACACAGCAATTGTCATCGGCTTTGACAAAATCTGCAATTATATTCCTTGCTTCTTCAAAGACCCATGAAGAGAGTTGTGATTTGAATCCAGTACCACGATGGACATTTGAATACCATTTTAAAAATTCGCCGATTTTTTTCTGAACGGGTAGTAGTGCAGGTGTGCTCGCGGCATTATCAAAATTTATATATCTTCTTTTTGAGCCATCCAGAAGCACAACCTCTTCATTAAGACCAATTATTTGTTTCGCCAATTTTTTTAATGTTAATTTATAATTTTTGCCAGACATCTTTATCAAGACTCCTGTATTGTATTGCTTCAGCAATATGCTGAACTTTTATAACATCACTCGATTCCAGGTCGGCTATGGTTCTTGCGACCTTTAATATTTTATCATAGGCACGGGCAGAGAGTCCAAATTTTTCTATCGCAGTTTTAAGGAGATTTTGCGATTCTTCGTCTATTGTACAGTATTTTCTTATGTCCTTTGTTTCCATATGGGCGTTGCAGAATATCTTTCTTTTTGTATCTTTGAATCTATTTAATTGAATTTCTCTTGCCCTTGTTACCCTTTTCTTTATCTCTTCGGACGATTCTCCGGGTTGGGCTGATTTGAGCTCATCGTATTTAAGCCCGGGAACCTCAATATGTATATCAATGCGGTCAAGTAGTGGTCCTGAGATCTTTGCCCGATAATGCTGGATTTGAACTGGTGTGCATCTGCATTCATGATATGGGTCAGTAAAATACCCACAGGGGCATGGATTCATTGCCGCGGCGAGCATAAAACGGGCAGGATAAGTGAGGGTAACTTTTGCCCTGCCGATCGTAACCGAACCATCCTCAAGGGGCTGGCGTAAGACTTCAAGGACATTTTTATGAAATTCGGGCAACTCGTCAAGGAATAATACCCCATTGTGCGCCAGCGAAACCTCGCCGGGTTTTGGGATATGGCCACCACCAATTATCCCGGCGTCAGAGATTGTGTGGTGGGGTGAGCGAAATGGCCTTGTGCCAATAAGTGATTCGCCCGGCGGAAGGATTCCGGCAACTGAATGAATCTTTGTTGTTTCAAGTGCTTCCTGCAGGGTCATTGGTGGAAGTATTGTAACAAGCCTGCGTGCGAGCATCGTTTTTCCTGTGCCGGGTGGTCCGATCATCAATATATTATGACCACCAGCCGCAGCAATTTCCAATGCCCTCTTTGCATGATACTGCCCTTTTACTTCGGCAAAGTCAATAGGGTATTTAGAGGCTGATTTGAATATGCCTTCTCGGTCAACGCTTACGGGATTTACCTGTATTTCACCATTCAAAAATGCTACAACTTCAATCAGGTTATCAAAACCATAGACATTTATGTCTTCAACTATCGCAGCCTCTTTTGCATTTGCTGATGGTAGAATCAAACCATCAAGTTTGTTTGCCCGGGCAGCGAGCGAGATTGATATTGCACCCTTTATCGGCCTTAATGAACCGTCAAGCGATAATTCACCAAGAATCGCATAGCGATCAAGACTGCCCGTGCGAACAGTTTGTGATGCTGCAAGAATACCTATGGCAATTGGTAAGTCAAAACTTGAACCTTCTTTTTTTATATCAGCAGGTGCTAAATTTACTGTGATTCTTTTTGAGGGAAAACGGAAACCTGCATTCTTTATCGCAGCATATACACGGTCTTTAGATTCCTTTACCGCATTGTCCGGAAGCCCCACTGTAGTAAATGCCGGAAGACCACCCGAAAGGTCTACTTCTACATTTACTAAATATCCTTCAATGCCAAAAGTAGCACAGGATAGAACTCGGGAAAGCATAATTGATTATAATTAAAAAGCAAATTGTGTCAATTATTTGTGTCAGTTCATTTAAAATCTTCGGGTAATGAGTCTATCACCAGTTGAATAGTGGTTCGACGGGCACGAGAATAGTTGTTGTAACTTGAAAATTCATATTCCCCGGGATCTTTGGCAAGCCCGCGGTTGACCGGCTGCATGTGGATGTAATCAAGATGTTCCTTTAACTGTGCCATATTTTCAACAAGCTCCGCATCAAAACTTTGTGACCAGACCGTACCTTCTCTTTTTTTTACTTCATTATATTTTCTTGCGAAGTTTCCCTTAATCAATTTCATTATTTTTGAAACAGTAAACATTTTCCCGGGTTGTATTATAACATAAAACGATTCGGGCATTATTAGATAGCCATAGATTTTGTAATTCAGCATATAGCGATGGTAGCCAATGGATAATAAAAGGAATCTTGCCCAGTGAGGGTCATTGAATATTTCAATACAGTCCTTGGTTGTGGTCCAGATGTAGTAGATTGCTCCGGGTTTTATTACACGTTTTGACATTGTTCCTCCTATTTTAAAATTTGTTCCATCACCTCACGGTTTAAATTTTTAACAATGAGTATCGTTAACTTCAAAAGATTCTCGTAATCTTCATAAGATATGATACTTGAGGCGGAGTGGACATACCTCGTTGGAATACCCAATGCCAGACTGGGTACGCCAAAATTTGTGAGGTGAATAGCGCCCGTATCATATCCCCCCTTGATTGATGTTAGATGATACGGAATGTTATTGGTTTCTGCAAGTTCTATTACAAAATCCCTTAAATTTTTGTGTGGTATCATTGTCCGATCATAAATAAGAATTGCTACACCAGCGCCAAGTTTTTCATTTGCATCAGCACCATTCCCAGGGGTATCGCGGCAGATACTAACATCAAGTGCAAATGCAAAATCGGGCTGTATTAAGGAAGCAGATGTTTTGGCACCCCTCAATCCAACTTCTTCCTGGACAGTACCCACGAGATAGGCAGTATTGGGATGTTCAATTGCGGATAATTCCTGTAGCATATCAACCAGCAATGCACAACCGACCCTGTCGTCCCATGCCTTGGCAAGCAATAGGTCCCCGTTCGCCATCTGTTCAAAGGGACCTACAGGCATAATGGGGTCTCCCGGTTTTATTCCGAGTTTTTCTGTAACTTGAAAATTTTTAGTTGCCCCCACATCAATATACATATGGTCTATTTCAGGAAGTTTTTTTCTCTCTTCAGGAGAAAGTTCGTGGATAGGCTTCAATCCAATAACCCCGGGAATGAGCTCACCCTTTTTGTTTTTAACCCGTACGCGCATTCCAGGAAGATTGCCGTCCCACCAGCCACCAATCGGCAAGAATTTTATGAAACCTTCTTTTGTGATTTCTTTAACCATAAATCCAATTTCATCCATATGTGCTGCGAACATAATCTTTGGACTATCATTCGTTCCGTTCTTCTGAGCAATTACACTACCAATGCGGTCTCTTAAAACCCTTGCATACTTTGCAAATTTTCCCTTCAGTATCTCAACAATATCATCTTCATAACCTGAGATACCAAATGCCTCTGAAAGTTCTTTCAGATTCTGTAAGTGATTCATTAATCCTCCTTAAATATCAAGATTTTCAACAAATTTTGCATTTTCTTCAATGAATTTTCTTCTGGGTTCTACTTCGTCGCCCATAAGTATTGAAAATAACCTATCTGCCTCTGCTGCATCCTCCATCGTTACCTTTTTTAAAATTCTTTTCTCGGGGTCCATCGTTGTCTTCCAGAGCTGCTCAGGATTCATTTCGCCAAGACCTTTATAACGCTGAATGTCATATTTTTCCCCAGAGTGTTTTTTTAAGAATTTTTGTAGTTCTTCGTCAGAGTACAAATATTCCTCTTTTTTATCGTAACGGATGCGATATAGTGGTGGTTGGGCAATATAGATAACTCCGGCATCAATCAATTCCCTCATAAATCTGAAAAAGAAGGTAAGAAGAAGAGTTCTTATATGCGCGCCATCAACATCGGCATCGGTCATAATCACAATCTTTTTATATCGCAATTTAGAAATATCAAAGTCATCCTCACCGATACCACAGCCAATCGCAGAAATCAATGTCCTTATCTCTTCGTTGCTGAGAATTTTGTTTAACCCGCTTTTCTCCACATTGATAATTTTACCCCTTAAAGGTAGTATCGCCTGGAATCTTCTATCCCTTCCTTGCTTGGCACTACCTCCTGCGGAATCTCCCTCAACAACAAATATTTCAGCCTCATCCGGATTCTCACTGGAGCAATCCGCGAGCTTGCCCGGCAGGAATTCGCTATCAATCAGCGATTTTCTTCGGGTTAGTTCTCTTGCCTTTCTTGCTGCTTCACGGGATTTGGCTGCGGTCAGGACTTTATTAACAATCACATTTGCAATCCTTGGGTTTTCTTCAAGGAAGGCATAAAATTTTTCGTTCATCAAGGATTCAACAGCACCCTTTGCTTCAGGGTTACCTAATTTTGTTTTGGTCTGTCCTTCAAATTGCGGTTCTTTTATCTTTATAGATACAACGGCAGTGAGCCCTTCCCGGGTATCTTCTCCGGTAAAAGCAAGGTCCTCTTTCAGTTGATTGTGTTTTCTTGCGTATTCATTGAGGGTTCTCGTTAATGCTGATTTGAATCCTATAAGATGTGTTCCGCCCTCATGGGTATTTATTGTGTTGGCAAATGTGAATATATTTTCAAGATATGAATCATTATATTCCATTGCGATTTCAATCTCAATGCCATTCTGGGTATCGTGGACATAGAATGGTTTGTGTAGTCTTTGCCTGCCCGAATCAAGATATTTGACAAGGTCAAGCACACCTTCGGTTGAATAGAATCTTTCTTTTGTGCCTGATTTTAAATCTTCAAAGTCAATCTTTAGTCCTTTATTTAAAAATGCAATTTCTCTTAGTCGTTGTGCTACAATTTCTTTGTTAAATTCAACTTTTCGGAATATGTCTTTATCCGGTTTAAATCTTATCTTGGTACCTCTTTTCTTTGCCTTTCCTATTACTTTTACTGGCTCTTCAGGTTCACCTTTTTTATATCTTTGAAAATATATCTTACCATCACGATATACCTCTGCTTCAAGAAATTCGCAGAGTGCATTCACCGCGGAAACACCAACTCCGTGCAAACCACCGCTTATCCGGTAGACTTTATCGTCAAATTTTCCTCCGGCATGGAGCATTGTCATAACGACCTCAAGCGCAGATTTTTTCTGTGTTGGATGCATATCAGTGGGAATACCCCTGCCATTATCTTCAACCTCAACAATATCTTTATCAATCGTCACCCTGATATGGTCACAATGTCCGGCAAGTGCCTCATCAACACTATTGTCAACGACTTCAAATATAAGGTGATGCAGACCTCTGATACCTACATCACCGATATACATTGCTGGCCTGCGACGGACTGCCTCAAGACCTTTTAATATCTGAATCTGCGATGCATCATATCTATCTTCAACTTTATTCTTCATTTTTTCTTCATCCATAATTACTCCTTAAAAGAGCCTCCTTTTCTAATAATAAATTTAATATCTTTAAGATTTGCGCCTAACTCATTAAACTTCTTTAAAATTTTGTTTTTTAAAAGAAACAGTTGTGCCTGCCATACAGGATTATCAACGACAACATAGAGGTTTGATTCATTTATGTTTATCGCCCTTGCATGCTGGGCAATCTTTTCACCGACGATATTTTCCCAGTGTTTGACCATTTCTATTTCTTTAAATTTTTCTTCTAAATTCATTGATTTTATCACCCTGGGCAATATTTTATTTATTTTCTCAGGATAACGCAATATAGCCCCGCTTAATAATTAATACCTTTTTATTATGTTTATTTATGTCTTCCAGTCCATTGACCGTTGCATAAAAGATCTGTCCCTTCAGCATTTCAAAAAATTGTTTTCTATGGAACCGGTCAAGTTCAATCATTACTTCGTCAAGGAGTAATATCGGTTCCTCGTTTATCTTTTGTTTTATGATTTCCCTTTCAATCAGTTTCAGAAGTAATGCAATGATTCTTGTTTCCCCTTCTGATGAAAATTCTTTCACCGGATACCCATTTATTTTTATCGTAAAATCATCACGATGAGGTCCCAAAAGTGTCTCTGCTCTATTAAATTCCATTGATTCAACCTTTTTTAATGCTTCAAGGGTCAACTCCATATCAGGGCAGGGGCTGAGGTATTCAAATGAAATATTATTAAGTCCAATTTCTTTAGCCTTTATTTCAAGGACCTCTTTAAAAACAGGCAGGATTTTTTTTCGTTCTGCATATATCAAATTTGCCCAGTGGATAAATCGTTCATTATACACATCCAAAAGCGATATATCAAGATTACCCTGTTGAAGAATGAGATTGCGCTGGCGCAAGATCTTTTTATATTCATTAAGATTTGCACCATATACCGGGTGCAATTTTATCAATAACCAGTCTAAAAAACTTCTTCTCTTGGCTGGCGATCCCTTTATTATCCAGATATCATTTAAAGACATAATAACTACCGGCAGCCAGCCAACATAATCACTCAGGCGTTCCTTTTCGTTACCGTTTACAGTGAATTTTTTTGTTCCATTATAAAAAATACTTGCGTTCATTTCATTGGAGACGCTCGTTACTCTCATATATGATTCATTAAACTTCACCATATTCCTATCATCATTTGTTCTAAATGAAGTGCCATAGGCTGAAAAAAAGATTGCTTCAAGAAGATTTGTCTTACCCGCACCATTCTCACCGGTGATGATATTTAAGTCTTCACAAAACGATATTTCACCATCCTTCAAGTTGCGAAATCCTTCGTATATAATTGTCTGTAGTACCATTACAATATTATATACATATTAATACGAAAGTCAAGGAAAAAATGTGTTTGGCGGTCAAAATTTTATTCCTTTGCGCCCACCTTTAATCGCACCGCTGCAGCCTTAGTTAAAACATCGGCGCCACGGAGCGACTTTCAGTCGCAACAACAATGTCACAAACCTTAAAATAAATTCAGGGCAGGCTCTGAGGGTTTGCTCTACAGTCCTGCAGAGTAAAATCTGCCACCACATTTCAAACATTTGTAGTGGTCGAGCTTGCTCGACAATTTAAAGCGCAAACCTAAAGGTTTGCCCTACGACTATTCCATTCCTATGGAGGGGGATTTAGTGCTCTTTAATCCCTTAAAATAACACATTTCTTCGTTATCAGCTTTTCATTAACAAACAATTTTACAAAATACACACCACTTGTAAAGGGTTTTCAGCAAGCGTTAACACACCTTGTTATCAGTTTAGAAGAGAACTTAAAATTTATCCAACCTGGATTTACCGGTATAAAATCCTTACAGATTAACTCCACAAAAAATGTCCGCCTTTGAGTTAAGGCGTAAACATTTTAGGTCAAATTTACTCCTTATCTCAACATCACCACCTTAACAGTTGCCTTTGAGGTGCCCATCTGGTAGGTTATGAAATACACACCTGCAGGCAACCGACGATTCAAATCATCCTTACCATCCCAGATAACCTCATAATATCCTGCCTGCTTCTCTTCATTGAAAATAGTCCTGACTCTCTGCCCTAATACATTATAAACTTCCAGACTATATCTACCATACTTACCCGCACGAAGCCCAAGTTTAACACTATTACGAAATGGATTGGGCATAATCGTAATTATCCCTGATGGCACTAACGGTCCAATCATTCTTTCCTCTTTTGAACTCTGCACAATCCCAAGATAATATTGAATATCTTTTTCGTTTGTTACATCGCTATAACTATTTCTCTCAGGACCTAATGTCGCAATCTTTTCTTTTGTGTTATTTACCTCACGATAGAGATTGAAGCCCGTAATATCACCACCTGAAATCTGCCATTTTAAGTTTACAAAGCCACCAAAGTCCTGATAACCACTGAATTGTGCAATTGTTATCGGTGAAGGTTGGGCAGAAAATGGTCCATGATGGTCAAACTTGCCCCAGTTATCATAAACCCTGACCCAGTAATAATAGGTATTAGAAAATTCAACTGCGGTATCAAGGATATTATAAAACGGTGGGTTTTTGGGATTAATAGTCTGTAATTGATGCCAGCCTGTGGTATCGGGTTGGGTATTTTTTAGTATCTGATAATGACTGGTATTTTCTTCAAATTTGCCGTGCCATTTAATTAGAATATATTTATCACCACCTTTGCAGGTGATAGAATCAGGCAGTCCGGCTTCGGTGATTTTGGCTACCCTGACACAACCCCAGGCACCTGCATAATCAAGACGATAGATGACTTCGTTAATGCCATCCCCATTCACATCCCCAGCATTGCAAACCCCACCAACCCCATCCTCATAATATACCTTACCGACATAAACTGCATCAGGAATCGTATCAGGTGATGGACCACCAAGATATAATAATATCCGTCCTGTGAAACAATCGTTCATTGCCCCTTCATAGGAATAATTACCCACAACAATGTCATCATATCCATCGCCATTATAATCACCAATACAATCAAGCGAATTGCCTAAATCATGGGTAATGAATGGGATTCCTTCTATGTGCCAGTCAGGAAAGGTGTCCAGTTCTGGGCCACCATAAAAGAGTAAAACCCTGCCAATGGAACTACCAGGTTCAGGATAGAAGAAATCACCGACCATAAAATCGTTATACCCATCACCATTGAAATCACCGGCGTTGGAGACGACCATACCAAAGTTCTGCAAGTCCCGTGTGCCATAATACCACCAGTCCGGCAGCGTATCCATCGGATTACCACCAAGGAATACATAAGCCTTGCCTGCAGCGCCCAACACCTGCCCATGCTCCATATTATTCGGTGCACCCACGATTATATCTTCATAACCATCGCCATTGACATCACCAAGGTTATCAATGGCAAAGCCAAGTTGCTCATAGCGGGCAGGAAAAGGCATCCAGTAATTACCACCATTGATAATGACATCCGGGATTGTGTCCAATAGCGGTCCGCCATAATAGATATACACCCGTCCCCGACACCGGTCATACCAGTTCCAGGAGGACGAATATTCAGCAAATCCGATAACAATATCTTTGTAGCCATCTCCGTTTACATCAGAGCCACAAACTGCCGACGGATTTCTGTCACCTACCCAGAAGGGTGGGTTATAAATGAGATGTCCTGTTACAATCATTTCGGGAATAGTGTCTGGAGATGGAGAACCGAAATAAATATAAATCTTCCCGCCTTGCGCAATATCGCCCCAGGGCATCGTATCGGTAATAGCATTCCAGGCGACAATAGCAAAATCATCAAATCCATCACCATTCACATCGCCAAGGCCGTTGATTACCAAATTGCCGAAACCGTCGGAATAATAGTAGATTCCCCCGTTTATATGATGATGAAAAAATATTAAATCGGGTTCACTACTCAAAAATTTTCTGCCATAATGTAGAAATACATGTTCACCAAGCGTAGTATCTTGCTCATAATAATAGTTTCCTGATGACCTATTTACCAAAAAATCGTCATATCCATCACCATTTACATCCCCGACTCCACAACATCTCATACCATAGACAAACGGCGGCAATGTAGTATCCGCAGGGAACTCCATCTTCTCCCATATCGTCTGGAATCTTGTGCCAAAGCAGAGGGCAGATATGAGTAGAGAAAACAATATAATTTTGACTTTGTTAAAAATTCTATCAAATCTCCCTTCATCCCCCTTTTCTAAATGGGGAAATAGGGGGATTACAAAAAGCGGATAAAGGGGGATTATATAAGAAGTAAGAGAAAAGCGCCTGTTTCTTTGTAAACGATGGATTAAGGGTAATTTTAGTTTATTCTGCATAATCACATTTTCTTTGCGGGGATGGTCAATTTTTGGCCACCCCCGCTGCGCTCTCTACCTCCTTACAATCAATTTCTCCACTGCTTGATAATCATCAGTCTTCATGCGAATAAAGTAAACGCCATCAGAAATACCATTGCTCATGATTTTTATTTTAGTTTTATAACCTTTTTTCTCAAGAGCATATTTCCATCAGATGTTTCTAAATGGATGAAATATACACCTGCTGGAATGGTTTTTCCGTTTTCGTCGCATAAATTCCAATATGCTATTTTTTCTCCGGGAATTTCACCTTTACGGTTAACAATCATTTTTACAAATCTGCCACTGGCATCAAACACTTTTATCTGAATATCCTGTTTGTTTGTAGTCTGGTATTTTACTTTAAGAAATTTACGTGCAGGGTTGGGCAGACATTGTAAATACGCACATTTTGTATACATCTCGAAGGACTTTTGTTCCTCTGCTCCTTGGTTTCTTAAGTGTAAAAGTTCATGTTCTCTGACGTAGGTATTCGTATGATAACCACTGGGAATAAAAATACCACGATTTCCATAACATGTTTTCGCCACGACAACTGAACCTACATTACAAACAGGGTTTGGTTTCTGCATCTGCCAATTTGTCCAGATATTTGTATAAGGATTGTATGACCAGACTTCTCCAGTTTCCAGAGCATTTGCCAATTTCCCACCCAGAAGCCACAATTCTTTATTTAAATTATCAATTGTATAGGGAATGCGGCATCTACCACTATCCATACCCGGAATTGCTTGCCACTGTCCCCAGGTAATTAAAGTCGGATTTGTGCTACTTATCTTGCCCACTATATAATCACTACAGAATACACCGCCAGTCTTGAAACCGCCAGCAATGATAATAAACGAATCAATAATTCCACCCGCACAAGTACCACGCCCTGTACCCGGGAATGGATTTGCTGATAACCAAATGTCATGATAGGTATCATATATAAAAACCTCGTTGCTCGTCGGATAACCCCAGTTGCCGTTACCAAAAATATAGATTAGAGAATCTTTATATACCCCGCTTGTCTGGTCAATTAGACCAACCGGTGCAGGAGACCCCGAAGTCCAGAGATTTGATACCGGGTCATAAATATCAACCCGATTTAAAGGATTGGGAAAATCATTGGTGCCACCGATGCGATAGAATTTCCCATTTACAAAATTCACCGTCCCGTAGGAACCTGGACCAAAAGGATTTTTGGGTCCGCCATGCCATGTTTCTCTGCTGGTGATATATACCAAAGTAGTATCCAGGTATTGTCCGGGGATATGGATGCCAAATACCATAAATGATGTATCACTGTGTGCCGCAAGTGAATGTCCGGAACTGGGTAGGGGGAAGGGCTTTAAAAGTACTTCCCAGAATTGTTGTGAAGTCTGTGTAAACATTTTTACTGTATCATTTAAGGGATACTGGTCACCAAAAAATTTTACATACGCAGAAACCCCATAAGTTATACCTGAATTATTACCAGTACGCCAGGGATTGAAGGTTAAAATAGTTTCAGCCTGTGGTGGTAGCGAGATGTTGATGCTGTCAATATAAATAGTTGTGTTGAGCGAGTCGATCTGGAAAAAGGCTTTAAAATTCGCATTATCTATTCCGTAGTTTTGATAAGAGGCTAAAGGATATAAGATGACATTTGGTATGACATTAATCACAGGTCTTAAAATACTTGAAGTTCCCACATCTCTTGTTATACCTGTGGCATTCGTGATTTTTACATCATCAATATACCAACCTGGACGGACATCAGCAGGGTCTGAACCAAAATGCCAGCGCAAAATGACAATTTTTCCTGCATAATTATCTAATAAAAACTTTGCCAGATGCCACCCTAAATTTGATGAATCGCCACTGAAGCAGGGTTCGTTGGGAATGCCAAAATTGCCGTTGTGTGCAGAAGGACAGGGATAACTATCTGGCTCAAGCGGATAAATTATTGCCCAGGTTGCACCATAATCAGTTGAAATTTTAAGATTACCTCCATCAAACCACCATTCAATATTATACCAGTGATAGAATGAAAGGGTGCAGGCACCTGCTGAGTTAAGGACAATGACTGGCGATTCCAATATCCAACTGCAATTATCTTCATATAACCCCCAGAACCAATCAGAAGTCATAAACCATGCCTTATGTCCAGAATGGGGTTGTGTCCAGGGCATAAAACTATCCCAGACCCATCCACCGGGGTAAGGGCTGAAACCATGAGCAATAAATCCACCATTAGAACTCTCAAAATCCCAGAAAAGAGAGTCCGAGAGACAATGGTAATAAGATTGAAAAGATTGAAGAATTACTGTATCACAATAGCTTTGAATTTTATTATTTCCGAAATTATCGGGGTTGAAGATGAAAAAGGCAAATACAATATTAATCATTACTTCAGTAAAATTATTTTTTTAGTTACAGAATGATTATTCATGCTAAAACAACAGAAATAGACACCCGGCGGCAGCCTATGATTACTGTTATCTGAACTATCCCAGATAACATAATTTTCATTATGGTTTATTTTATCAATGGAGTATGTCTTAACGACCCTGCCAAGAACATCAAAAATCATAATTTGAGCAAAGCGGTCTCCGAAATGCATATCTGATGGGATTTGCCAGTTTATTTTAACATTATTTATAAAAGGATTTGGTTCGGCATTTAGAGTGAAAGATGTATTTGTTTTGGGAATTTTTAAAGATTCCGCAATCCCTGTCGCACCATAAAATTGGAATATCTGCAAACCGTAATCAGTAGTTATGAAAATGGAATTGTCTTTAAGTGCAATGCTAATGAATGATGCCTCAGAGATGTGATGATTCCAGTAGTAATAACCTGAAAGTACTATATTGAAGGGGTCGGCAAAGTCCACTATGTACAATGGAATACCGTCACCACCGGCAACCGCATAATGCAACATTAATTTTACATCCCCCATACCTATATTGTAGTACGTGCTCAATGAATCTACTGGAACCAGTGATGATGGGTCATCAATATCAACCGAATAGATTGGGCCACATCCTGTTACAAGTGCGTAATCACCGTTAAATCCAGTACCACCACTACAACCATCCTTGAATCGTCCTATTCCAAAAGGATGGTATGGATTTGAGACATCAATTATCCTAACACCACCCGCCGCGCATAGCAGATAAATGTAATTTCTATACTTGACTATATTAGTTGCATTAATATAACCACCAGAAGGTGATAATGAACTTACGAAAAACGGTGATGATGGATTTGAAATATCCACAATAGTCAATCCTTTAATTCCTGAAGCAATATATGCGTAAGTGCCGTCTATTACAATATTTTTAAAAGAATAGTTAGGTAAAATTAAGTTTCCTATTTCGTAAGGTGAATAGGGGTTTGTAATGTCAATAACTCTTAGACCAGAATCACCATCAGCGATATACGCATAACTGTCTGACAATGCAATACCTGCTGCTGCACCCGGGGTATCACAGTAACCGATTTCGGTTAGATGATAAGGATCGGAAATATCTATTATTCTTAAACCATCTACACCCATACTTACATACCCATAATTATTAGCAACAACAATATATCTTGGACAATTTTTAAAATGGGAATATACACCTATAATAGTTGGATTTGCAGGGTTTGAGGCATCAACGATTAATGTGCTATCCATAGCGGCAACATATACATAATTTCCTGCACTGCAAAGACCCTGGCCGTCTTCGCCGATGTTAAGAGTCACAATTGGATATGAATTGTAGGGGTTGGAAATGTTTAATATCATAAGGCCGACACCTGCTGTGCAATAGGCATATTGTCCGCTTGCATCTATATATCTTGCCCAGCCTACACGAATACTGTCCGCTGAAATTGGATTGCTGGGATTGCTCACATCAATTATCCAGAAACCACAGACCGAAATACCTGTTTCGGTAACATAAAGGAAATTACCTTCCTTATCAATCTGTGTTACTGCCTCCAAAAGATTATGGGGATTCCATATACTTATAAGTGCTGGCTGGTACGGATTGGAGATATTGATTATCCATACTTCATCACCAGCAACATAAGCAATTGTATCTGAAACTACAACATCAACACCTCCAGGGGGCGGTATATAAAAATTGCTTATTATCTGAGGAGATGTCAGATCTGAAATGTCAATAATAATCAAACCACTCTCGGCGTCTGCCACATAAGCGTAATTCCCGGAAACCGCAACATTACTGGCGCGGGGTGTTTTGCAGGTTGAAAGTCTTACTGGATTAGATGGAACCGCAATATTGTATATCCATAATCCATAATGACCACACGCAATTAGAAAGAGCGTATCATATACCGCTATCCCGCATCCTTGGAGTGGATTTAGCCATCCTTCTCCCGGATGTCCAATTTCTTTAATTTTTTGGGGATGAGAAGGATCATTCACATTTAGAATAAGTATACTACCATGTAAAGACACAAACGTGTATTTATTATTTTCGATTTCGCTGTATGTCACATCACGGGCACTATTGCCAAAACAAGCATTTATCCACCTGACATTTAATGAATCCTGGGCATAAGAAGGACTTGATAGTATTAATACGATAAATACTACAGTGAACAGAAACTGTAGTCGTTTTTCGGAATGACCGTATCTTTGCCGTCTTTTCATTTTCTTAAATTATAAAAATATTTACACAGCTGTCAATGGGCAGAGGAGAAATTTATCCTCTGCCCATCTTTAATTATCGCTGCAGAACCACCTTTTCCGTCTTAGTTATACCGCCAACATCAAACCGCACGAAGTAGACACCATTGCACAAATTATCTGGATTGTAAACTATTTTATTCAGACCGGTTTTGGCAAAATCGTTGTAAAGGTCAGTGATTTTTCTACCAGTTGCATCATAAAGACTTACAGATGCCCATTGTTCCGCTGGAGAACTCAATGTGATTTTCATTATGTCGTGGCACGGCTGGGGATATATCTGGGTGTAAAACATCGGCTCTTCATGACCTGCTGGATTATCACTGTTATTATCAAGCACCTTATACATTACAGTCAGTGCATAATCAGGATTCTGAAGTTGCCCGGCTGATACGATATAAGCATAATTACCGTTCTGTTTCACAGCATTACACCAGGCAATTTCTTTGCTTGAGGTTGAATACCGATAGATTTCAATCCATTTTCGCTCGCCAGTACTTAGTCTGTAACACATTGTTACCATATCATTGTTTCCGGGAGAACTTACCATACCGCTTACATAGACGCTATAGTTAGATATGGCTATCGCGTGTCCCTCATCGTATAATGAACCGTAGTTCCAGTTATCCCGCCAGAGCAAATTCATATCCGCGTCTATAGCCATTGTCATAATTTCCACATCATTGGTGTTGAGTGCACGCCATCCAGTCATATATGAGATGCCTGTCACTGGATGGACTGCTAAATCGCAAGGCGAGGAACTATTGCCCTGGGGGTCATTGTAATTGAACATCCATTGTAGATTACCATCAGCATTAAATTTCCACAGACAGTAATGTTGATATCCTTGAGAACTACCCGTTTGTGTAGTTCCAGCGACATAAACATTACCCGCATTATCCAATTTTACTTTGTGCCCCTTTTCAATTGAATATTCAGCCTGAGGAAATGAGACATAATGCCATATTTCTTCAAAAAGTCCAGTTCCCTCATTGAATATATATTTGCCAATAAACATATCCTTATCAGTCTGTTCTGGAGAACCAAGGGGTGTTTCGACCCTGCCCGTTACGATTATTTTATCATCAGAGGTAATTACCATATCATTAAAGCAATCCAGATCACCATAATCAATTAAAAGACTGCCTCGGTAGTTAAGGTTATTATCAAAGGTCACTAACCAGGCATCGGTTCCATACATAGTTGCGACATAAACGTTTCTCTGACTATCCAGTTTAATTGTGTAACTGTTCATATAGAATGCATTTTGAACATTGTCTGCGTTGATGCAATTAATCGTTCCGTCAGGATTATACTTTATCACAGCTAAACGGTAGTATGTGCCATCATATGTGAATCCTGCAACATAACTGTAGCCGTATTCATCTATGCAGATGGAGTAGGCAATATCTTTATAATAGCAATCCGTTAGTCTACTCCAGAGTGCGTCACCCTGTGCATTGTATTTTATTGTTATGATATCACCATCATCATTGTTGGAATTTGCAATTCCCGTGACGTAGACATTGCGATCATTGTCAATGACTATATCCAATATGGAGGCATATCCACCTGAAGGACCATTATATTTTGCGTACCACAAAGGCCCTGTAAATGCCAAACTGACTACTATTAAAAAAGTAGTTATTATTATTTTCATTTTTTCCTCCATTTTATTCAGCCCGAAGGCTGAAACAACACAGAATCACGCGGATAGTGATACAGGTTTCCGCGGATTTTGCAAAGTAAACTCTGCCACTACATTTCAAACATTTGTAGTGGTCGAGCTTGCTCGACAATTTAAAGCGCAAACCTAAAGGTTTGCCCTACAATTATTTCATTCCTATGGAAAAGACCATGCGCAGGCTGAAGCCTGCGGCTACCAGAAATTTTCTCGGCACTATGTTTTTCTGCTCCGGTGCCACCAGGCTCCTCGCAAGGCTAACCTCTGGTTCTGAAAGAACCATCGGTTCTTGAAGAAAGCCTTGCCCTACAGTTCCGGTTGCGGAGCAATTTTAAACAAATCTCGCAAACTCCGCAAAGAAGAAGCCAAAAGAATCTTTGTTAAAATCAAGATTAAAATCTTTTAGAAAGCTTTTATTACACCGGGTTGTAAGATAAGATAAGATAAGATAAGATAAGATAAGATTCTTACACCCAGCCTATAATAAATTATAATCTGGATTTTGTTGTAGTCAAGGGTATTATTTGCCCAGCACTTCATATAGCTACCCAGTTTATATATATGCAAATTTCGTGCCAGAAAAATGTTTTGCAATTTCAAAGATTTTTAGCCAGTGATGTATGCAAAAGTGTCCAAATGTTTTACACTTTTCAGAATTCCTTAAATCTTATGAAATTACGAGACTTTATAAAAATTATGTGTCCAAAATTTTTACACAATTTTGTGTTGTCGCAAACTATTTTGACCATTTGGAATGCAGATTGAGTTATACATAGAGAGAATAAAATTATTGACATTGATTGCTTTTTCTATATAATTTCTTGGAGGTAAAAATGTTGATATTTATAAATGTGTTTTTGTTTTTCAGTTATATATACGAGGATTCCGACAGCTTACTTGTTGTGAATGACAGTCTGGTAATTTGTGGTTATCATCAATATAATCGGAAGGTTCATCTTGTAAATAATGCAAAACTAAAGGTCCAGCAGTGGAATGGTATTGATTCAACCGGCAGGGTAATTTTGCAGGCTCCGTTTATTTACATCCATAATTCAATGATTGATGGTTCGGGCAAGGGATATTCTGGTGGCACGAATACCCATCCTGATGGTTATGGACCGGGATGTGGATATGCCGGAACAGGTGGCGGAGGAGGCGGCGGTGCTTATGGTGGTGCAGGAGGAGATGGTGGTGATCTTGACCCAGGTGCAGGCGGGTCTCCTTATGGTAATCTGAGTGATACAGTAATCAATATGGGTTCCGGAGGTGGGGCGGGAAGGCTTGGTCTGGTTGATGGATTTGGTGGTAATGGTGGTGCATTAATCTATCTTAAAGGACAAAGGATGATCATTGATAGTTCACAGATTTTATCCCTTGGGCTATATGGCTATGATGGAGGCTATGAGGCAGGTGGTGGTGGTTCTGGTGGCGGTATTAAAATGCAGGCAGATACGTTGAGAATCAGATACTCTTCAGTGCTGGCAAGTGGTGGTGCTGGAGGTAATGCTGATGGTGGTGGCGGCGGAGGTGGCGGTGGTGGCAGGATCAAGGGGTTTTTTGCAATCCTTGATACAAATCATTTGAGCCTTTCGGTAAGCGGGGGCGCAGGTGGCTATGGTGGATATGGTAATGGGGAAAATGGTTCTACAGGAACAGTTTTTTTTGGTCCACTCGTCGTTGTTGAAGAAAAGATTGTAGATAATTCATTAAAAGCAAAAGTTCAATCCTTGATTACAAAAGGCAGATTGAATATTTTTTTCAAAAAAAATCCAGATAAGATATTGATTTACAATATAATGGGAAGATTGGTAAAGATAGGAGAAAACACAGAAAATGAAATTGATGTGTCGGATTTAAAGAATGGTGTTTATTTTTTGAAACTCCCTGGTGAAAAGAAATTGATGAAATTTATTCTTATAAAGTAAAATTTTACAAAGATTAATGGAATCCATGGAGATAAAACAGGAACTGAAACGTACCTGGGGTCCTTTTTTTAGCAGATTTGGTTGTTTTACGCAAATTCAGGAGATTACAATTCCCTATATATTAAATAAAGAAAATGTTGTTGTGATTTCACCTGCTGCAACAGGTAAGACCGAGGCTGTCATTGCCCCGATTATTGAAAATTTACTCAAAGGCGAACTTAAAGGACTCAAAGTTTTATACATTACACCGACCCGGGCACTTGTCAATGATTTATTCCGTCGGCTTGAAGAGCCGATAACTTCTTTGAATCTTACAATCGGCAGAAAGACTGGAGACCATCCGGTTATTGAAAAAAAACATTTACCCAATGTACTTTTGACAACACCTGAATCCTTTGATTCACTTTTGTCAAGGGAACCCATGATATTTATGAATCTTTTTGCTGCAGTTCTTGATGAGATCCATTTGCTTGATAATACCCCGCGTGGTGACCAGTTGAGAATTCTTTTGAATAGATTGCGAAAGATTCTCCAGAAAATCAACAGTAATCTTCAGTATTGCGCGCTTTCGGCAACGATTGATGATTTAAATATTGGTGATAGATATTTTGACAATTCAAAAGTATGTTTTTTAAAATCACCGCGGGAGATTGAATATATTTTGATACCGGCAAAGAATTTTATAAAGGAGATTTTTAAAATAGCACAGGTGAGACAGATAAAAAAAATCCTTGCATTCTTCAATGCCCGTAGTTTTGCTGAGAGTTTTTCTCAAAAATTCAGAATCCCACCATTTGAAGACCGGGTATTTGTTCACCATGCCAGTCTTCCCCGTTCAAAAAGGGAAGAGGTAGAGAAATTTATGAATCAATCGGACCGGGCAATACTCCTTGCTACATCAACACTTGAATTGGGCATTGATATTGGAGATGTTGACGCAATAATTCTTTACCGTCCACCTTATAATATTTCTTCACTACTGCAGAGAATCGGCAGGGGAAATCGGAGGACCGATAAACTATTTGCCATTGGCGTATATGCAAACAACTGGGAGAAAATTCTATTTGAAACATTTTTTGATTGTGCCAGAATCGGTGAATTATATGAAAAGAGATATCAAGCATCATTGTCGGTAATTCCACAGCAAATCTACTCATATCTTTATCAAAGACGAAGGATAGGGACTACTTTAAAAAGTATTTATCAAATTTTCCAATCGCTATATCCTGAAGCGATTATAAAGGATGTATTTAAAAAATTGTTGAGCGAAGGGATAATAAAAGAAATGAGACCGGGTATATATTATCTGACTGATAAGATTGAGAATAAGATTGCCTATGGGAAGATACATTCAAATATCGCGGAGAAATCATTTGGTGAATATGATGTTTATGAGATTAGTTCAGGTGTTTTAATCGGAAGAATTTTTTATCTCCTTGAAAAATTTATTCTCGGGGGAAAATGTTGGCAAAAGGTCCAGGTATTGGAAAAAGAAAAGAAGGTTTATGCGCGTTGTATTGGTGAAGGTCCGGAGTTTTCAAAGATCTTTGAAGGCAAGGGCGCAGGGAATTATAATTATCTTTTATCCACAATATTGAAAAACAGGTTTTTCCCCACACTGCTGCCAGAAGAGATTCCTTTTTTTTATGATGGTAAGAATACGCATATCTTCCATCTTTTTGGTTCACTTTATGGTTTCATCATTGCTGAATCTTTATATGAAGAGGGCATTGATGCGGTTGATATAGAAGGGAAGATACTCACCCTGCAAAATTTTCAGATGCCTGATGATAGATTCCCGATGCCTACGCTGGTTTCCATAAAAAAGGTTATTGCTAATAATATTGCAAGGTTTGAAGATGCGCTGGGTAGCGGGGCATTCTTTTATGATCTGCCAAATGAATTGCAAATTGAAGACCATATTTTGAATCTTGATATTCCAGGATTTCTTGAATTTATAGGATGTCTAAAACTTAGAGAAATTGATGCAAGAGATTTTACTGGGACTTTAAGATTGATCAGTGTCGAAGAAAAAGATTAGAACTCCTTGACATCTTAGAAAATTTTTATATAATCAAGTATAATGTGTGGAATTGTAGGATATATTGGTCCCCGAGATATTACCAGCGTGCTTCTGGGTGGCCTCTGGCGTCTTGAATATCGGGGTTATGATTCAAGTGGTATTGCCGTCATAAATAATGACGAATTGCTAATTCGCAAGGTCCCTGGGAAATTGAGTGAATTGCAGGAGTTATTAAAAAGAACACCGATTAGCGGTAGCATTGGAATCGGACATACACGCTGGGCAACGCATGGAAGCCCCCATGAGGAGAATACCCATCCTTTGGTCGATTGCAATGAAGAGATTGCCCTTGTTGTCAATGGAATAATAGAAAACTACCTTTTATTAAAAGAGGAACTTGAAAAGAAAGGTCATATATTCCGTTCCTATACAGACTCTGAGGTGATAGTCCATCTCATTGAAGAAAATTTAAAAACAAATTTATTTGACGCTGTCTTTCAGACAGTGCCAAAATTAAAAGGGAATTTTGCCTTTGCGGTAATTTACACAAGGGAGCCAGATCATATCGTGTGTGCAAGGCATGATGCACCGCTTGTTTTGAGTATCAATGAAAACGAAGCAGCACTGGCAAGTGATGTTTCAGGTGTCATAGCAATATTTGATAAAATAATCGATCTTCCCAATGATACAATAGCAATGGTATCGTCAAAGAATTATAAGATAAAAACTTTCAATGGGGAAGAGATCGCAATTCAACCCAGGAAGATTACAATCAGGGTTAAAGATATTGAAAAAGGCAATTATCCGCATTTTATGCTCAAAGAAATATTTGAACAGCCTTGGGTTCTTTCAAATATTATCAAAGAGCGTATCGTAGATAACCGTATTAATCTCGGAAAAGAAATTAATTTTACTGATAAGGATTTTTTAAATATCTCCCGAATTTATATCCAGGCTTGCGGAACATCCTGGCATGCCGGCGTAGTGGGGAAATACCTGATTGAGAGATTCGCCCGCATCAGCACCGAGGTTGATATTTCCAGTGAATTCCGCTATCGCGATATGGTCCTTGATGGTGATACAATGGTAATGGCAATAAGTCAGTCCGGTGAGACTGCCGATACAATCGCTGGTTTGAGAGAGGCAAAGGCAAGATTTTTAAAGGTGCTTTCACTTGTCAATGTTGCCCATTCAAGTATTTATAAAGAGTCGGATGGAAATATAGCGATTATGGCGGGACCCGAGATTGGTGTTGCTTCAACAAAGGCATATACTGCCCAATTGTTGAATTTATATCTATTCAGTCTTTATCTGGGAAGACTTAGAGGATTTTTGAACGATAGCGATGTTATTTATCACATAAACGAGATAAAAAAAATACCACAGCAGATTGAAGAGATATTGGCAAAACAGGAGCAGATAAGAAAGATTGCATTGAATTATTATAATGCTCGTGACTTTTTATTTTTAGGCCGGGGGATTAATTATCCAACGGCACTTGAAGGTGCACTTAAATTAAAAGAAATTTCCTATATTCACGCTACCGGATATGCAGCGGGTGAGATGAAACATGGACCGATTGCCTTGATTGATGAACATATGCCGGTTGTTTGTATAAATCCTAAATCAAGTGTTTATGAAAAAATGTTAAGCAATATCCAAGAAGTTATTGCCCGTAAAGGGCAGGTTATAAGTGTTGTGACCCAGGGAGATCAATCAACAGGTCCGATAAGCAAATACATTATTGAAATTCCTGAGTGCATTGAATTTGTCTCACCGATTCTATCAGTAATACCATTACAACTCCTTGCTTATTTTATCGCCACCTTTAAAGGTCTTGATGTTGACCGTCCGAGAAATCTCGCCAAGAGTGTTACGGTTGAGTAATCAATTCAGACTTGATAAATTGATAAATATTCAGAACGAGATCAGCAATAAGGTGAGATTGATTAAATGCAAAAAGCCAGATACGGTCGCCGGTGTTGACGTTGGAGTGAAGGAACAAGTACTGATCGCTGCAATAGCTTTATTTTCTTATTCTTCATTAGAACTTATCAATGTAGCATGGGCGATAAAAAAAGAAACTTTTCCATATCTTCCGACTTTTCTTGCCTTCAGGGAGTTGCCGGTGATATTAAAGGCTTATAAAAAATTGAATAAAGAACCAGATTTAATATTTGTGGATGGTCAGGGAATTGCCCATCCACGAAAATGTGGCATTGCAACACACCTGGGGGTGATTTTAGATAAGCCTACAATCGGCTGCGCAAAGTCATACTTATGTGGTGAATTTGAGATGCCGGAAAAGAAAAGAGGGGCATGGAAACCAATCAAGTTTGAAGGAAAAAAGATTGGTGCTGTTTTGAGAACCCGTGACTATGTAAAACCAATTTTCGTTTCTCCTGGTAATAAAGTTAATTTCTCAGATTGTATTAAGTATGTAATTCATACTACGCGATTCCGAATACCTGAGCCGATAAGATACGCGCATATGTTTGCAAACAAGATTAAAAGAAACATATGGTGAATTCTTCAGTTTAGATATGAATTTTTGACATAAGCAAAGGAGGTTTGATGTCTGAGGTAAGAAGGGATATCGTGACCGACACCTGGGTAATTATTGATACAGAAAACAATGAAATTCCAGCGGTTTCAGCCGATATTCCATTCCCTGACGGTCCATGCCCATTCTGCGAAGGTAACGAGTTGAATACACCCAAGGAAATATATGCAATAAGAGATGGCTCACAGCCTAATTCACCGGGATGGAAGGTCAGGGTAGTTCCCAATATCAATCCCATTTTAAGGGTTGAAGGTGAACTGGAAAAATTTGGTGTCGGTGTTTATGATATGGTGACGGGAACTGGTGCAAACGAAGTGATTATTGAATCTCCAAGGCATGTCACAAATATTGCCGACCTTGAGGAAGGACAGATTGCATTAATCCTTGATACATATCGTTTTCGCATTGATGACCTTCATAAAGATAAAAGAATAAGATATGTCTTGATTTTTAAAAATTATGGACGGCTCGCGGGTTCAACCACTATCAGCCACATCCATTCAGACCTGATTGCCCTGCCTGCGACACCTAATCGTGTGAAACAGAAACTAAACGGTGCATACGAATATTATCGTTATAAAGAACGCTGTCTATTCTGTGATATTATACAGCAGGAAATAGAAATGGGTGAGAGGCTAATATTCCAGACTGAGAAATTCGCTGTCTTTACACCTTATGCCTCAAGGTTTCCGGGTGAGGTTATGGTTATACCAAAGAATCATAAATTTTCATTCAAGTTAATAGACAAATCAGAATTGAGTGAACTGGCTTATGTTGTGAAGAAGATATTTACAGCAATTCGTAATGGGTTTAACGATCCACCATATAATCTTGTTCTTATGGATAGTCCAAATCTCCTGCCCAGGCCTGATTACTGGAAGACGATAGAACAGGATTATCACTGGCATATAGAAATAATTCCACGGATATTCAGAACTACTGGCTTTGAACTGGGTACGGGTTTTTATATCAATCGGTATAGCCCTGAAAAATCCGCGCGGGTTATAAGGTCGTGTCTATGATAAAAGGTGTTATTTTTGACCTTGATAATACCCTTGTTGATTTTATTGCGATGAAGGAAGCAGCGGTTGATTCTGCAGTAAGCGCGATGATTGATGCAGGATTGAAGATGGATAAAAATATCGCCAAACAAAAAATATTTGAGATATATAAAGAGGTCGGTATCGAAGACCAGACCGTATTTGATAAATTTCTGACCCGTGAGTTTGGCTATATTGAACCGAGGATTCATGCCGCCGGGATTGTTGGTTATCGTCGGGCAAGGGAAGCAACGCTCGTCCTTTATCCCCATGTCTATATTACGCTCATTGAATTGATAAAAAGGGGACTGAGACTTGCCGTCGTTACCGATGCGCCTAAATTGCAAGCCTGGCTTAGATTATGTCAATTAAATTTGCACCATCTTTTTGACCTCGTTGTGACCTTTGAAGATACTTATAAAAGAAAGCCCGACCCCGCGCCATTCAAAATAGCCCTTGAAAGATTAAATTTAAAACCTGACGAAGCGATAATGGTGGGAGACTGGGCAGAAAGAGATATTGTCGGTGCAAAGGTTCTTGGAATGAAAACAGTCTTTGCCAGGTATGGTGATACATTTGGCACCAAGAATTCGGGTGCGGATTATGAGATTGATGATATAATACAATTGCTTGATATTATTGAAAATATAATCGAAAAAGATAAAAGGGGTTAACTACTTACTACCATTTAATTGCATGGTGAATCTTGCTATTATTGTAAGCTTTATTTTTCTATCATTCTATGATTCAACGCACACTCAATCCGTATTGCCTGATAGTGAGTATATTGTTTATGAAACAAATGATAAAGGAAAGATTGGAATGATTGAAGTTATACTAAAAAAGGATACTGTTGGTTATAATGTAATTTACAAGTCAGACCGTATAGTGGAGGCAATCCTTGATACGATTAATCTCCAGACACTTTATTTGAATAAGATTATAAGAGGAAGATGGGAGTTAAGTGTTAAAAAGAACCATCTTTTTGAAGTGAACTATCAGGGTAGAAAGAATCATTATGATGAAAAAAATCCGATTTATGACCGTCATACCCTTGATTTTGTATTGAGGGGTTTTAAATATCAGAGGGATTTTAAAAAAAGGATAAGATTGAATGTGCCGGAATTTATGATAATAAATGCTGATTTAGAAGTTATCGGTGAAGATATCGTCAGTGTGCCTGCCGGCACATTTGATTGCTGGAAGATTATGATGATACCAAGAGTTGTGTTTACAAAGATGAAATTCTATTTTCATATTGAAAAATCATATCCACATCGTTTTGTGAAGTACACTGATTCATCCGGCAAAAATAGTATAGTTCTAAAAGAATATAGATAGAAGTTTTATTTTTTTCGCCTGCTTGGTTTTTTAGGCTGGTTTTCTGTATCTTTTTTGAATAAGTCTTTAAATTTTGTCTTCAATTGTTTAATCTTCAAAAGGTCATCTTCGCGCTGGTCATTAACATTGTTTGAATCAACATCAATAAAATGGTCATTCTTTGAATCTTTTGGTTCCCTATCTTTTATTTGTATAGGCTTTGTATCTTCTTGATTTTCTTCGTTATCGTGGATTTGGATGTTACTAACAGGTTCCTTATTAACTTTATCCGTTTTTGAAACGGGTTGGACTGCCCAGGTAAGAGCAAAGAATAATAATATTGTTAAGATTATTTTATCCATTTTTTCACTCCTTAAATTATATATAAATAAAATTGTTTGTCAAGTTTACCAGGGCAATAGACGCACATAGACCCTTCTTTTTTCATCAGGTTCAAGCAAGATCCTTCTTTTTATTGTCTGATAACCAAATTTTTTTATCTCCACGATATATTCACCGGGTTTCAAGACTATCGTGCGTGGAGTCTTACCGATATATACCCTTTTACCTGACATCACTTCTTTTATGTATATCTTACATTTTGGCGGTGTTGATATTATTCTCAATTTTGCCGGCTCAGGTTCTTCAATTGATAATTCTATTTCTTTTTTGAATACCTCAAGGGTATCGCTTAAGACTGGTAATTTATTTTTTGAAGCGAGAATAATTATCCGTTCAATCCCTTCAGGACCGGTTATTTCATAATCAAAATCAGCATCCGGCGGTGGTAATTCATAAATGCGTTCTTTCTTGACATGTCCATTTTCCCCTTGCGGGGGGAAGAGAAGATTTTCCCTTCCCCCAACATCAATATCATAGACCGCTACATAACAGTCCGTATCCGTCTTGAAAAATATTTTCAGTCTATCACCGGGATAAAATGTGTAATCATCTCTGTCCAGCCAAATGTCAATATTAATTTGATTTGTAATATCAAATTGTGTTCCCAATGTGATTATCAGAGAAAAGATCGCAGTCAACATTTTTATCTCCTTACTTTTTCCATCCCATTTTTTTAACATTTCTTTTCTCATTATCGGGGTTTGTTGGTGGCAGATTCCTTATTGGTGTTTTTGGATTTTTCGGGTTCGAATCATTATATTCGTCTCTATGATCAATGTTGTTTGATTTAGGCGGTTTTATTGTATTTCTGTTCTGATTTCTTTCTTCAGGTATGTTTGATTCATCAGAGATGCTTCTTGGTTTTTTTATGATTCGCGGTTCGCGTTCTTCTGATTTTTGCTGATTGTATCTTTCATCGCTTTTTCTATTGATAATTCTATCTGTTTCGTCTTTATTATATCTCTCATTTTGGTCATAGGGGGACTGAGTTCTTGTCTTTTTATATTCTTCGTTCTTAACTGCGATCTCTCTTTTCACTTTGTTCTCATAATCTTTCCTGATTTTTTCAAGATTTCCTGTTTTATGTTCTTTCTCTATACGGGCATATAATTGCGGATCTTTTTCCTTTGTCAACCTTATGACTTCTTTTTCATTATAAGGAAGATTAATTTCTCTTGGTGGTTTATCAGGTAGATTTACTCCGTATGACCTTGCCTTGTGTCTAAATTCAGCATAACCATAAGGTAGTTTATACCTTACCCATCTTCCATATCTCGGTCTCCACCACCAGTAACCGTCCTCATACCATACCACATAGAATCCGGCACGGAAGAAATGCCAGTCAAAGTAATGGCACCAGTGACAATGCCACCAATACCAATCCCACCACCAGGGATGGTACCAGACATAATACACACAGTAATAACCGTGTGGATAATATACCCAGTATCCATCACACCATTCAGGATCTGGCCCCCAGTATTCATCACACCAGTATCCATCGTCATCATCATAGTCGCAATAAACAAAATTTACGGTGAAGGCAAAGAGCGGCAATGTGGCAAGGGTAAGTAAAATCAAGCGTTTCATTTTAACCTCCTTTCTATTATCGCTTCGCAATCCGCGAATAACCGTGGATTGCAAAGCAGACTCACGCTGAATAAATTTCATTTTTTCCTCACCAGTTCAGGGTTGCCAGGGTCAACCTGGTATGCCCAGTCAAATATCACATAACCAGGTTTTAATGATGCAACCCTTATTTTTGCAAAGTGGTTATCCCAGGTCCAGATAACATAGGTATGTCCTACAATGGCTTCAACAATTCCTGTTGGAGACCAGCCATCGTCAGGTGCATACCCAATTTCATCAAATGAAGCAGTATACCCCATATCCTGGATAAGTCCACCAGGCCTCCGGATATAAAAATAATATGAGCCAAGATATTCATCATAGCCAAAGTAAAAATCACAATACGGATGATTATAGGGCACAACCGTGTAATTGCTGAAATCCCAGCCCGCATATTCAGGATAGACCGTGAAATCAAATAACTTCTGATTGAAACCTTCGGGTCTTGGTGTATCAAATACAAGTTCGTAAGAGAGTTCGCTCTCGTTATTGTGGATATCAAAGGCAGATATTGCATAAAAATAGGTTTGTCCATTTATTAGGCCACAATCAAGGAAATAATCAAGATTCGTTTCACCAATAAGGTAATATGGCCCTTCGGGTGCTGGACCACGATAGATTCTATATCCGGCAAGGTCTGGTTCGTTATTTTGATACCAGGTGAGCATAACTTCTTCGTCACCGGTTATCGATGTCAAACCCCTGGGGACTGCGGGCGGTTCATGGTCGGCTTCTTCATAACAGCAGGGCGATAAGAGTAATCCGGTTGAGACTAAAATCAATTGGAAGAGATTTTTTATTCTTTTCATTTTGCACCTCTAACCATATAATATGCAAATTCTGTGCCAGGAAAAACTTATGAAATTTAAAGGGTTTTTATATGATGGTGCACAAAATTTGTTCATAATGCACAAAGATTGGTTATGCTTTTGCTGAATACTTAGCGGATTTATTTTCAATGGTTGACATTCTATATGGATTATTTATAATAGAGTATGAAGCCATATACACTGATTGGTCTTGTAATTGGTCTTTTTATTGTGGGGATATTGGTTTATAAGGCAGGAACAGTTTATACACGCGGGACCATAGAGACACAGCATGCTGTATCACCACCTGAGCGGGCACATATTTTACAATGTCAGACACAGATAAAAAAGATTGAAAACGCAATCCAATTGTATTACGCAGAGAATGGTAAATATCCACAGAGTCTTGATGAATTGCAAGATATTCCTTTACAGGAAACATATTGTCCAGTGACCGGACAGCGATATATATATAATTCCGAAAATGGAACTATTATATGCCCTCAGCACAAGTAAAAAGATTTATTATTTTTATTGACAGAATTGAATTCTTAAATATAATAAAAATGCTTTTAAAGGAGGTATAATGGGCAAATGGCAATGCACTATCTGTGGTTATATTTATGACCCAGAATACGGGGATCCCGATAACGGGATTGAACCCGGAACGCTCTTTGAACAATTGCCCGATGATTGGGTCTGCCCTGAATGTGGTGCAGAGAAAGAGCAATTTGAACCTTATACCGAGGAGGAATATTAATTTAAGACTAATAATTAGATTTTATAGAAAAATTCAATCATTGCTACTGTTAATCTAATTATTGATTAAACCAATCAGCCACAAACCTGCGTCAAAATAAAATGAATGATGAGGATTCATCACTTGTTAAAAGATATAAGAGTGGAGATGAGACTGCTTTTGATGCACTATTTGAAAAATATCAACAACCGATATATTCAATCTGCTATCGGTTTGTTAGGAATGAAGACGATGCAAAGGAACTCACCCAGGAAATATTTATCAAGATTTATAACAACCTTAAAGAATTTAATGAAAAATGCAAATTTTTCACCTGGGTTTATCGTATTACAGTCAATACCTGTATCTCATTTAAACGGAAATTACATAAGACAACAGAACTTGATGGTTCAATATCCAATCCGGCTGAAAGGAATCTAATCTTGAAAAAGGCAATTGAAGATGCAATTGCAAGGTTACCCGAAAGGCAGAAAACGGCTTTTATTCTCAGGCACTTTGAAGGATATACTTTTGAAGAAATTGGCGAGATCATGAAAATATCAACAGGTGCAGCAAAGGCAAACCATTTTCAGGCAATTAAAAGACTAAGGTCTCTATTAAAGGACTATTTATGAAGGAATGTAAGAATAAAATTTTGATACTGGAATATATAGAAGGATTGATGACGCCGGAACAGAGGCTTTTGTTCGAGGAACATCTTGGTGGATGTGAAGAATGTCGTCGGGAGTTATCTGAATATAGAAAATTATATGAATTGATTGATAAAGACGAAATCCCTTTGCCTGAAAATGAATTCTTTAAAAGGATAAAGGAAAATATTCGTAGAGAGAAGATTACTTTAAAGAGATCTGCCTGGAAGTTTTTGGGTATACTGGCACCGGTATTTGGTCTGGTCATTTTCTTGATTCTGTTCAACTTAAAGAAAGAACAATCAATTGAAATACCTGTATCTGTTACAAATCTGTTTCAGGATGAAAATTTAAACAGCCTTTTACTGGAAAGGGTTGTTGATGATGATTTAATAAATCAATTTAATGTTATTGAAGAATATCTGGGAATTGAACCTACGCAGGCGTTGATGGAAATGGACCAAAATGAGAAAGAAGAATTTATTAAAATTCTGTATAATAAGTTTGGCGAACAATATCTTTAAGTTGAATCTATACAAGGGGGTAATATGAAGAAATTTATTATTTTCTTTTTGCCATTGCTTTTCATTTTTGCCCAGGGAAAATCTGAAGAAAAAGATCCGAGGGAAATAATTGAGAAGGTCAGGGTATATAAATTGACTGAAGAACTTGACCTTTCTGAAGAACAAATAACAAAACTTTTCCCAAGATTAAAGGAAATGAGAAAAAACGAACAGGAATTCCACAAACAGAGAATGGAGATTATTCAAAAATTGAAAGAACTTTTAGACGAGAAGGCAAAAGAGCAGGAAATAGTAAAAACCCTTAATAGACTTCAAGAATTACAGAAAAAAAGATTTGAATCTCAGTTGAAGGAATTAGAAGAAATAAAGCAAATATTGACTCCGGAGCAGCAAGCAAAATTTATAATATTTCAGGAGGAATTTGAAAAAGAAATTAGGGATTTAATAAGAGAGATAAGATGGCGAAGACATCCTCCGCCACCGGAAAAATAATATAGTAGATTAAAAAATTGACCTGATAAGAATTTGTAGGTCGGTGACGAGAGAGCGGTTTTTAAGATAATACAGATTGTAGTAATCCCGTTCCTGTACTCCTAACTGTTTATTTTTTTCACGCATTTTAATCTGGACAAAACCTGTGAGACCAGGTTTGTATACAGGTTTTTCTTTTGTTTTATCTATTTCCATTATCTCGGCACCAACAAGACTTATTGTTCCTTTTAAAACAGAAAGATAGCTGGGAAGATATTTTAAAAATGGGATTCCCTTTTCAAAGATATAGATTACTCCTATTCCACCACCTTCGGTATAAATTTTTTTCTCTTTAATTCTGGCACCAATAAGCAGGTTAATTAAAAAAAACGGCAAAGATAAGATAATGACTAAAACCGAAATGATTAAATCAAATCCGCGCTTGACGATTAAATCTATCGGGTCATATGAACTTACAAAATCCAATAAAGGCAGGGAATCTATTTCATCCACAGAAGATTTTGCAATGATATACTCAAGTTCGTTTGGAACGATACGGAAATTAACTCCTGTGCCACTTGCATAAGAGATTGTTTCAAGGATTTGTTTATTGCTCAAACGGTCACTGGAGAAGATTACGTCGTCAATTTTCTGGATTTTAATTACTTCCTTAATGTGTTCAATTGTTGAGAGAACCTCAGCGCCATCAATTTCTTTGCCTACATTTTTTTCATCAAAGTCAACAAATCCACAAATTTCGTATGGTATGTCAGGTCTTGCCCTCAATTTTTTTAAAATTCTCAAACCTTCTTTTCCGGCACCAACAATGATTGTCCTTCTGAGTTTTGATAAGGGGTGTTTGATTGCATGCGGACCAATCCAGCGATAGACCAATCTCCATATGCTTAAGATTATAATAATAAGAACAAAGGCAATGAGAATTACAACCCTTGAGTAGGCAAATTGTTTAAAAAAATACGTAAATGTTGAATTTAATAAAAAACCTACGAGGGCACCACCAATGATTGGTTTTATGTGGTATCTACCCTTGGTATGATATGCACCTGAAAGATAAATACTTGCGAACCAGATAAACGTGTAGACCGGGTATATGATGCGAAATCTAATCAGTGCATAATGGGGAAGCCATATCTTGATTGCAACAAAAATGCTTACTATAATTAAGAGGAGATCAATCAATGGTGAAGCAATACTTCTAAAAAAGGAAGTGAGAAACGCGATATATGCTCTCAAGTAAATCCCAGTTTTTAAAATAGATTTGACAAGCAGAGAATAATGGTCTTTAAAGTGCTTATCAATGAAGATTAACATTGCGGAATAGAAATTTGTGATATAAGAAAATTCGCCCTTCTTTGTGCTTTCACCTTTATAATGGATTGCTTTTGTCTTCGGTGTGTAGTAAATTTTACTTCCTGCTTTTTTAATTTTATAACAAAGGTCAATATCCTCGCCATACATAAAATAATCTTCATCAAAATACCCGACTTTTCTTAGTATTTCATTACGCACCAGCATTAAAGAACCCGAAAGGACATCCACTTCAGATTCTATATCCGGCGAAATATATGTTAGATTATAACTACCAAAGGTTTTGCTCTTGGGGAAAATTTTGCTCAAACCAACAATCTTGGTAAATGCAACCCAGGGTGTGGGAATGCTTCTTCTACTTGCTACCTGAAAAGAACCGTCAGGATTTATCAATTTGCAACCCACTGCACCTGCTTCAGGATGTTCATCAAGAAAGTTTTTTAAATTTATTAGGGTATCTTCCTGAATAAGGGTATCAGGATTTAATATAAGGATATACTTACCTCGGGCAATTTTTAATGCCTGATTATTCGCCTTTGCAAATCCTAAATTTTTCTGGTTCTCAATAAGTATTACACCTGGAAATTTTTTCTTTATCATTGACTGGCTGCCATCAACGGATGCGTTGTCCACAACAATAATTTCAATATTAAGATTATGCCTTGCCTTTTCTACTGCCATAAGGCACTGTTCAAGGAAATGCTTGACATTGTAGTTAACGATGACTATAGAAACTTCAATTTCCATTCTGATGAATTATAGAGATTTATTTGCGAATGTCAAGAATTTTGCCCCTTTTTCTTAAAAATTTTCGGC
Organism: candidate division WOR-3 bacterium; assembly: GCA_039802005.1. Taxonomy (NCBI): domain Bacteria; kingdom Pseudomonadati; phylum Caldifarciminota; species Caldifarciminota bacterium. The sequence continues at coordinate 71,142 of JBDRVV010000002.1, read as the reverse complement.
GGGCATATACATAACTTATTTCTGCGCCGTAAAGAAAGATAAAGGCAGAATAATATAACCAGAGTAGCAGTAATATTATTGCTGAAAGTGAACCGAATATTTTAGAATAGTCCACAACCCTTGTAATATAAAGGGTAAATAGAAATTTGGCTAATTCCCACGATATTCCTGTAAATATTGCGCCGATATATGCTTCTTTAAATTTTACTTTACGATTTGGGAAAAACCAATAAATGAGTCCAAAAATTATTGTGCTTATGATTATATTCAAAAGTGGCAATAATTTAATGATTCCCCTTAAGCCAATAGCACTCGCCCAGAATGTAATACCAACCGTAGCAATTAATAATATCCAAATAATAAAAGCCCATGCCATGGTGATCAAACTTTTTTTAAAGAAGGGCCGGTCTTTCTTTGCCTTCCAGATGAGGTTCAAACTTGATTCAATCGCTCCGAATATACTTGCTGAACCCCATAAAAAGCCGAGCATACCAATGATTGCAACAATTATTGATGTCTGCCTCACTGCCTTAATGTTTTTTATTATTTCATCAAGGCCTATGGGTATTATTTGTTTTAAAATTGGAAGAATTTTTTCAATGATCCCCTGGGATGAACCAAGAATAAAGAATGAAAATGATAGTATCCCGAGAATCAAAGGGAAGAGACTGAATATGGATGCGTTTACAAGTGCAGAAGCAAGCAATGGGCAGCGGTCAATATTGAATTTATTATATGCTTCTTTGAAGACCCAGAAAAAATTTCTCATAAAATGCTACGGAAGTTTTTATTATCAATTTTTATAAACGAGACAACCATCAACGAAAACTTTTAAGATTTTTATATCATCAAGATTTTCTTTGATTAATGGATTTTTATTAAGCACTACAATGTCAGCAAATTTTCCCTCTTCAATCATACCTTTATTATTCTCATCAAAAGTTGCAAAAGGCGGAGATTGAGTATACAGGGTTATCGCCTCAGCGGGTGACAATCGGCTTTCATAAAATGGATGATTGACCGCAAGTTTGATACCATATAGAGGTCCTAAAGGCATACAGTCGGAACCAAAAATCAATTTTATCCCTGCTTTTTTTATCTTTTTAAAGCAATTCATACCTTTAAACCTTAAACCAAGAGCTTTTTCATACATATTATCGGGAAATTGCCAGCGTAAAAAATTTGGTTGCATTGAGGCAATTAAATTTAATTTGCTTATTTCCTTTATCTGTTTTGAGTGAAGTATCTCAATATGTTCCAATCTATGACGGAGTTGATTTTTTCTAATCCCTATCTGTTTGAAAACTTTTAAAACCAGATCTGTTGAACGGTCACCAATTGAATGTATCATTAACTGAATTGAATTACTTTCTGCCATTCGGACCAGGTTTAATAAATTTTTCTCAGAAACGAGAATTTTTCCTCGGTTTCTTGAATTCTTATAAGGTGTTCTGATTGCTGCGGTCTGGGCACCAATTGAACCATCCATAAATATCTTTAGCCCGGAAAATTTTAAAAAGTCGTTTCCGAAATTGGATTGAATGCCCATGCCAATTAGTGGCAAAATGTCAGTTGTAATATATAATGCAACACGCAATTTTATTTGTTTTTTTAACAACTGATATATTTTGAATCCATTTATATCGGTAATCTCATGGATTGATGTAATTCCCAATGAGAGGGCATGCCGTGTTGCCAGCTCAAGTCCCTTTTTATACATTTCAAAATTGGGTTTGAATATCCTGTTGAGATATAGCGCAGCATCTTCATAGAGCCAGCCGTTTTCTCTATCCACGATTTTCCATTCTTTAGAAATGAAATCAAGCGCCCTTGTGTTGCAAACTGCAAAATGCCCGCAAACCCGCCGCATAACCACTGGTTTATTTTTTGAAATCTTATCCAGTATCTTCCGGTTTAATTCATTCTTTTTACCCTTTTTCCAGAGTGATTCATCCCAGTTAACCCCAAAGATAATCTCCCTTTCTTTCTCCATTTTCAATTTTTCAATACACTCATCAAGCGAAAAACATTTACTCAAATCCACCCGCTGGAGTTCTATACCATGGGCAAGAAGATGGGTGTGTGAGTCCGCGAATCCTGATATTAGATAATTATTTTTAATATCGAAAATTTTAAAGTCAACAAAATTGCGATGCAGGAATTTATCCAATTTTTCTGCATCAGTTGGATTAGAAATTATTTTTGAAATGCGACCATTAGTGATCAGAATGTCGCATTTATTAACTTTATTTTTCTTTAAATTAACAAAATTACAATTTTTCAGGAGAATGAAAGACATTCATCCTTTAATTAATTTGTTAAGATGTTCCTGGGCGGATTGAAAATCTGGGTCCAAAGAAAGTGCCTGACGAAAAGAATTTATTGCTTTATCTCGGTCATTCAGCGCCTCGTAGGCGATGCCAAAATTATAATAAAGTTTAGGTTCACGATTATTAATTTTTTGTGCCTTTTTTAGAATTTTTATTGCCTCTTCATATTTCTGGCTTAATATATAGAATTCCGAAAGTTCCAGTAAGTCCTGAAAATCGTTGTTCATAATTTTTCAATACGATTTAAATCTTTGTATTTTCCCAACAAAACAAGAATATCACCCTGTAGTACTTCATCTGAACCCCCTGGACCTATGATTATTTCTTCTTTAAAATCAGGTGAACCATCGGGTTTGGTATAAGGCATCTTTCTTTTTATAGCCATTACACTGATTCCAAATTTTTCTCTAAGCTTCAATTCACTCAAGGTTTTATCGCAAAATTTTTTTGGTGCAATTATTTCAAGTATGCCATATTCAGTAGATAATTCAATATAATCAAAAATTTTGGGACTGGCAAGACTTTCTGCCAATTTTTCACCCATTTCTTTTTCAGGAAAGATTATTCTGTCGGCACCGACTTTTTCGAGAATCTTGGCGTGTAGTTCATTATGTGCCTTAACAATCACCTGTTTCACACCGAATTCCTTTAATAAAAGTGTAACCATAATGCTGTCTTCAATATTTTCGCCGATGCTTACAATTGCAGTATCAAATTCTTTAATACCTAATTCTTTTAATGCCTTCTCATCAGTAGCATCAACAACTACTGCCTGGGAAACAGTCCCCTCAATTTCTTTAACCCTTTCTTCATTGCGGTCCATTGCAAGGACCTCAAAATTTTTTTCCGCGAGTGCCCGGGCAATACTTGAACCAAATCTACCAAGACCTATAACAACGAATTGTTTCATAATTTGTCCTTATTTAGAAAACTTTGAAAAAAGATAATTGCGGGTTTTTATAAGTAATAAAAAAACCCGCTTTACATAGAAATTTTTTATCCGGCTTAGCATATAATATTATATATATTTAGGGCTAAATGTCAATATTGTTGTTAAAGAATTATCCTACAACGATTGATTCTTCAGGATAGGAAAAATCAAAATTACGGGGTCTAATTAAGGCACTTCCCAGGGTTAAAGTTCCTACCCTTCCAATCAACATCAATAATATGATTATCAATTTACTAAATAATGAGAATTCACCTACATAATTACAATATGGATTTAGGTTTGAGCCAAGTGATAGCCCGACTGTTCCGAAAGCCGAGAAAATTTCAAATAATAATTTTAATGGTTGGGCACGGTCAAATAACAAGATTAGAAAGAATGAAATCAAAATCAAAAATACTGACAGGGATATGAGTAAAAAAGAACGCATTGCCTGCTCCTGGGGAATTCTTTTTTTCATTGTTGTAACATCATTTTTATATCTACCAAAAAGAAGTTCTTTAATCCAGATTAACATAAGGGCGAAGGTTGAAGTTTTTACACCTCCTCCGGTTCCACCCGGTGAGGCGCCGATAAACATAAGCACGATTAACAAAAATATTGTTGCGGTAGAGAATGAAGAGATATCTACGGTATTAAAACCAGCGGTCCTTGGTGTGACAGACTGGAAGAAAGAATGAATTATTTTCATAGGCAGGGAATAATTAACGAGACTTCTTTGTCCTTCATAAAACAATATAAAGAGAGTTCCTACAACCAATAAGATTATGGTTGTTTTTAAAACTATCTTAGAATGGAGTGAGAGTTCTTTTCTTTGTTTCTTTATTAAAACATAATAAATATCTGATATCACAATGAATCCAATGCCCCCGGTGATTATCAATACTGAGGCGATCAAAGGGACATTCCAGAAATTTGCGAAGAGTGTTAGATTCTCAGAAAATGTAGAAAATCCCGCATTGCAGAACGCTGATATTGAATGAAAAATTGCGTGTCCGGCTGCAATCGGTGGGCTGAATTTTTTTACAAAACTGAAATAAAACAATATAGCCCCAATCATTTCCACAACAAATGTAATTCTAAAAATTCTCCAGGCAAACCGCATTAAATTATCATAACTGAGGATATTAACTGATTCTTTGAATAACATACGATCGCGCAAAGAAATTTTTTTCCCCAAAAAGAAAAAAAAAGATGTGGATAGAGTCATATATCCCAAACCACCAATCTGTATTAAGAGAAGTATTATACATTTACCGAACAGGGTAAAATCCATTGCAGTATTTTTAACGATCAATCCAGTAACGCATAAAGCCGAGGTTGATGTAAATATTGCATCTATAAAAGAAATGCCGTTAGTCGTTGAGAAAGGTAAAGAGAGCAATATTGCACCAATAATTATAATGCTGACATATCCGAAAATCAAAATTCTTGCCGGATTTATTTCTTTTTTTTGATTCATTTTTAAGAATCTTTCTCTTTTTTCTTCTTTATATTTTTGACAATGCTTTGTGCAAGCCGATTGGCTAAACGGTTTCTTTCGCGGGGAATCATTTTTAAATCAATTTTTTCAAACTTATTTAGCAATTTTCGCACACGGTCTGCCAAGATTTTTATATGCGGTGTTTTTATCCGATAATTGCCCATAAGTTGTTTATAAACGAGTTCAGAGTCCATGTATATCTCAGCATTTAAAAACTTATTATCCGATAGCCATTTTAATGCATGTATAAGCGCTTCATATTCTGCTACATTATTTGTGGTAATACCAATATATCGAGAAATTTCTGCAAGTGGTTTTTCTGAATTGTGTTTATCAAATATTACAATCCCAATAGCTGAAGGTCCGGGATTCCCACTGGATGCACCATCAATGTAGGCAACCACACCATCAAGATTCATAAATAAGTATTCTGCCGCAGGAATCGCAAAGAATGAATTTGTCCTTTTTTTTCAACTCATTGAGGGTCTGGGGTGTGATATTTGAATAACACCCTGTGCATATTCCCTCATCGGTGACGACACAAATTGCCTTTTCCCTTGCTTTTTTAATTCTTTCATAAATTTTTCTTATGTCATCAGGCAATTTTTTTATTTCGTCCTGAAACATAAATTTCTTTTTATCCTGTTCATCAATGATCTGATTTTTTTGTTTTTCCAATTCTTGAATCTCCCGATTCTTTTTTTCCACAAATTCTTTTGTTTCTTTCTCAAGATTTCCGATTGTACTTTTTATTTTTTCTTCTTCTTCAAGGAGATTTATCATTTCTTCTTCTATTGACATACGAGCATTTTTAAGATATTCAATCTCTTTTAAAATCGCCCTGTATTCTTCATTTGTTTTTACCGTGTGGATTTGCTGATTTAATTTACTGACTTTTGTTTCATTCTCGGCGATATCCCCCTCTTTTAGTTTGTAAGATTTTTTTATTTCTATTAATCGGTTCTTCGCCTGATTTAACTGATTGTTTTTCTTTTCAATTTCCTTCTGAAGTGCGGCAATCTTTTCCGGGATATTTTTCAAAGAAATTTCATTCTTTTTAATGTCCTCATCAAGGTCCTTTATCTTAATAAGTCTTTCCAGGACCTCTTCCATCTGGCTTACCTCACGCTCCCTTGCTCCAAATTCCACTTGCTGTCAATTTTAAACATTACTTTGTTTTTTGGCATTTGGAATTTGGCATTTAACATAAATATGGGCGGTACCCGACTTGAACGGGTGGCCTCCTGCATGTCAAGCAGACGCTCTAACCAGGACTGAGCTAACCGCCCTTTGCTTTGCATAAGTTATATTTTATCTAAATTTTAATAAAAGTCAACAGCCAAAGATTTTTACTTTTACTATTTCATTATCTCCAATATGGCACAAAAATATTGTGTATCTATTACGGGATGGGAATTCCTCTAAGATCTGTTTCTCAAAACTTAATACTTCCCGCCAGGTTCCATCTACATTTACACGCCTGGGAAAAGTTCGGGCATTTTTCCCTGAGTACCACTCTACATCATTTTCTCCTATTATTTTCATTTTTTATTCCTTTAATCCGCTTCGGGCATAAGATTCCATAATCTGACGTTGCACAAAGAAATAAAGAATTATCAGGGGAATGGTGGTGAATGTAGATGCCGCGCAGAGTAGGGGATAGTTTGTTGATTCAGCCTGCGCAAAATAGGCGAGACCAGTTTGAATTGTGCGCATAGAATCCGAATGTGTTACAATAAGGGGCCAGAGGAAAGAATTCCAGTTTGTTATTATTTCAAAAATACCTATAGTTATAAGCACTGGTTTGGATAATGGTATGACAATATATTTTATGATCTGCCAGTGATTCAATCCATCCATTTTTGCAGCATCAAAAAGTTCCTGGGGCAGGGTTTTAAAATGTTGTCTTAAAAGGAATATTGCAAATATATTTACTCCCCATGGGATTATTAGCGCCCAGAATGTATCGATGAATCGAAATTTACTGAGTATTACATAGGAGGGGGCAAGATATACAGGCATCGGGACCATCATCATCGCAAGAAACAGAGTGAAGAGAAGTTCTCTACCCAAGAAATTTAATCGGGCAAAGGCATAGGCAGAGAGAATGGTTGTAAAATATACAAGAAGAACCGAACCCGTGGTCATGATCAGCGTATTTATAAAATACCTTGTAAAATCAACCTGTTTGAACGCTTCAATGAAATTGCTGAACATAAGTTTTTCAGGAATGAGTGTAGGTGGAAATTGTAATGCCTCATCCTGAGTTTTTAAAGAAGTAGAGACCATCCAGAAAAATGGCAAAATCATCCATATCGTTCCCAATATTAATAACAAATGAATGAACTTTTTATTCATAATAAACCTTTTGTTCTAAAAATTTTTGCTGGAGTTTTGTCAGGGCGAAGATAATAACGAAGACAACAAAGGCAATGGCGTTTGCATATCCAAGATTCCATAACCTGAAGGATTGTTCATATAAATAATATACAACCAGGCTTGTTGTCCCCAGTGGTCCACCCGGTGGTTGTGTCATTACATAAACCGGGGTGAATGTATTAAAAGCAATGATTGATTGCGTTAACAGCAGATAAAATATTGTTGGTGAAAGTATTGGAATTGTGATATTCCAGAATAACTCCCAACCTCTTGCCCCATCTATTTTTGCCGCTTCATAATACTGGGCAGGAATGTTCTGAAGTCCGGCAAGGCAGATAATGATACAATATCCAATATTATGCCATATAGCCATTATCATTAATGAGCAGAGTGCGATAGAAGGTCCCGCAAAAAAACCAGAAATGTCAGTATGTAAGATTATTTCAAAAATTCCCCTTGAATCATTCAGCCATTTTACACCTGCGATACCGAGCAAGTTGAATAATGCATTCAATATTCCACGGTCGGGATTAAATATCCAGCGCCAGACCACACTTATTGCAACGATGGATGTAACAACCGGTAGATAATAGAGCGTCCTGTATATTCCCTGTCCTTTAATTTTTTGATTCAGAAGATACGCAATAACTATAGAGAGAATAATTGTTAGCGGGACCACCCCTAAAACATACCAGAAGGTATTTATGAGTGATTGATAAAATTTTGGATCTATGAAAAGTTTGTAATAATTTTTGAACCATATGAACTTCAGTGGCCCCGCGATAGACCAGTTATATAAGCTCATACCGATAGCCTGGATTATCGGATAAAACCTGAAAATACAAATTATTAGTAATGCAGGTAGCAGAAATAGATAAGCCACTTTATCTTTTCTTTTATTCACAGGTAATGATAATCCAATAAAATTATTTGTCAATTATTGAAAAAACCCTATTTATAGTTTTATATAGGATTTAATTTTTTCAAATAATTTTTCTCCGACTCCCTTTACTTTTTTTATATCTTCAATTTTTTTGAATTCACCATTATTTTCGCGAAATTCAACTATTCTTTGGGCTAATGCCGGACCAATTCCAGGCAACATTACAAGTTGTTCTTCGCTGGCGAGGTTGATTGAAATTTGTCGCATCTCTTCTTCTATGATTAAAGCATAACTTTTTTTGTTGAATTTCCATACTGCATAATTTAAGATATTTATTATTAAAAGAAGAGAAATCAAAACAGATAGAATGATGATTTCTTTACGATTCATCAATATCCTGGATAAACTATCCGTAATAAAAATTTATACATTTTATCTAAACTTTCTTTACTGCATTTGTCAATTGTATCAAAGGGTGTGTCCCAGTAGGGATAATCAAAATCTATGATATCAATTGCCCTTATACCATATTTTATCAAAGGCATATGGTCATCAATGATAAAATATTTAATTGTCGGAATAAAAACACCTGGCGCCTCAATCATTCCTATCTCCCAGATTGAGTCAACAAGTGCAGGAAAGAATTTTGTAGAATTACCTTCTTTATAAATCTGTAAATTTTTATCCCCTACCATATCAACAATCAATATGAAAGAATAATGATCAAGACATTTTGCAGCAAAATGGGTTGAGCCATAAAGTTCAGCCTTTTCTACATCTTCACCGTCAAAAAATAGAATATGTATATTCATATCAGCAGGATTTTTTGAGAGGGTATCAGCAAGTTTTAAGAGTAGTGCTACAGTTGAGCCTCCATCGTTGGCACCAGGGCAATTCCGGTCTGAGTCCCAGTGTGTGCCAATACCAATTAGTGGTTCATTCCCCGGAAATTTCTGATAAATATTGTAAAGCCAGACGCCATCAATAAAGAAAGAATCTATCTCAGGGTTTTTAAGATTCTTTATTATATAATTGAAGGCATTTCTATGCCCTTCGGTTCCAATTGTCCGATTACCAAATTTGCAGAATTCAACAAGATAATCATACGGTTCTTTTGCGCTAACGAAACCTACGAAAAACAAAAATATGAAATTAATTCTTAAAAATTTATATTTGCCCATATATTTAGACCTACCCTTCGATAACTATTATTAAAAACCCGGTCTTGATTACGGGAATAATTCAGATTCGCTCCCCCGGTAATGCTTGTTGAAAAATTATAACTAAATGAAACATCAATATTACTATTTTCATTATCAGCCACTGGATTATCCATATCAAGGTCGTTTGGATTTTCTATTGATGCTGCGTAACTTGTATTGCGGTTGTAACTGTATGTTATGTTTGTTGTAAGATTTGATGTAAATCTTATACCACGAAGCAACGGCAGGGATATTCCCTTTGGTGCACTAAATGTATAAGCGAAAGACATTGAGCCACCCCAATTTACAGATTTGGAAGGATTTATGAACATATCTGAATATTGATGATTTTGAGTTTCGGAGTAATTAATATTTGCGTTGGTGGTAATACCTCTTTTCCAGTTGACCTGCCAACCGAGTAATGGGTTGAAAGATAGGGTTTTGCTATCCGATGTTAATTCAGGAGTTGTGTCGGGAGAGACCCTGTAGAGTCTCATGTAATTTTGGTTTAAACCTATATTTATTGACGATGTGTATGCATACTTTTTGAGCATCGGAATTTTTTCTACGCTTGAAATTCGTAGGTTTGCACCCGGGTAAGATTCAGTCACACTTCTGTTTTCATCACCGCTATAACCAAAACTTCTATTAATTTGTTTTGAGTAACTACCATTCAAACTAAATATCTTATAATTGATACCCGAACCTGCACTAAAATTATCGGTTATACTGCGGCTTGAGTAACTATTGGGATCAATTTGATCCGATGGAATTGTATCAACAAGACCAAATTGATACTTTAAATCCGGTCTTAATTTGCTATAATAACCCGACGATTTTTGTCGTGAGAAACTTATGCTGGGATTCTGGATGAGGTCAACGAATGTTTCAATCTGTTTTACGACCCATAACGGCGAGCCGGGGATCTGCAGACTGTCTTTTGATTCATCGCGCAGGTGGGTTAAAAATTTTACCACTTTTTTGATATCAGCGATTGTCGAGATGCTTATATTGGAAGCGTTGTTAATTCCCCTTCGGTCATAAGGTTTACGCAATTCAAATCTATGGTCTTCGTTGTAATTCGCAGAAAATTGTAAGGACGGATTGAGAAGTATCAAGTCTTTTGAAATGCGACTATTGAATGTCTGGGTACGGTTTACTTCTTCACCCAAACGCCATTTCTCTGATACCGAATCTCTTGTTTGGGCAAAGTTATACGATGTTGATAGAATTTGGTGTGGCGAGTAACTTGTGGAAAACGATGGGGTAAGTGTCTTGCGATGCTGGGGATAACCAGGACTCGTATTAAATGGTTGATTTAGACTATCGCGACGATATGATTTTATCAAATTTTCTGTATATAGTGAACTAAAAGAGATTGTCTGGGGTAGAAGAGATATTTGTTGCTTAAAGAATCTAATTGATGCCTTCGGTCCAAGACTATATTCACCACGATAATTCCTTAAATCAGATGTATCGGCATTTTTTGGACCGTTTGAAATGCTAATCGTGCGGTCATTGGAAAATCTAAGGTTATCCAGGGTCTGTTTCATCAACCAGTTTTTGGAACCGGTTTTTGAAAGACTTATATTATAACCGCGGACCGTGCTCATTGATTTTTCCAATGTACGGCTTGAATCATCTAATTCAATATCCGATGCGATCGTAGATGAGTATCTCGGTTCCTGAATATTTTTATTATAACTCAATCCCAAAGGAATACTGAAGCCCCAGGTTGTGGGGAGAATTTTATCAAGTGAAATCGTAGAATTTATACCATAATTTCTGCCTGGACCGGATGTTGAAATATTTTTAGATTCTGATAATCTTTTGAATTTGCCGTTTGATTCAGAATAAGCAAATATTATGCTTGATAAATCAGCAATATTTAGGGAGCCATTTGATCTGAAGATTCTACCAATTTCATATTTAGGAGATGTAAGTTTGATATCGTTGAACCACATCGTATCGGTGAGTGGGGTAGTAAATTTATTTGTGATTCTGATTTCAAAAAAACGATTTGTTTCTAATGACGGATTTCCAGAAACAGTATAAGAACCTTCGGTAAATTTACCAATACCACCAGTTTTTTTCTTCAATTCCGGAAAATTAGCCAATATTACTGTGTATTTTCGCCAATTATTGTATCCCAATATCCCTGTTTCATAATCAGTTTTATATTCATAATAATTTGAATCCGAGCCAAAGCGCAGGGCAATTTCTGGATTTGAGTGTAGCGTCCTAAAATAAAATACCAATGTATCATAACCGCGGTAATCCTCCTGCGTTTCTACCCTGCGATAGGCAATGCAGGTATGATTCTCTTTGACATTCAGTAAATTGAATTCTAAACCACCTTCATTTATTGTCTTTCCTGTGATAGGGTCTATGGGAAGTGGATAAGGTGGTCGATAGTAAGTATGGGTTCCAGTATTAACCGGTGTAATAACAAATTTTTCTGTTGTATCAACAGGATATAAAGAATCATTGGCTACAATCCCATAATTTTTCCATCTGCTTCCAGTCAAACTCAATTTATGAATATAGATCACTTCTGTTTTGGAAAAATTGTCAAACCATATACGAACGAACTTAATGTTTTGCCAGTTTATTGTGCCAAAGGAAGTATCGCGCGCCAACGAATCTTTCAATGGAATGCGGAACATCTTCCAGCCATCCTTTAGACCTCCTTCAACAAGAAATCGTGTTGAATCGAGATGCACGGAAAAACTATGGTATATATTTGAACTTAAGTTGAATATTCCATTTCGGTCTATATCTTCTGTGTCCCATATTCCATTTCCTTCAGTTCCATTTATTCCACCCGAATAATCCTCGTCTACATAATCATCATTTCCATCATCTCCACTGACACTCTGGTTATCTTTACCCGCAACATTATCAAGCCCCCTGTCTTCGTTGACTGCATCCCAGGAAAAGTTCCTTGGTGCATTATCTTCGTCTTCAAATGTGTTGAGACCAACGAGTTCGCCTTTTTTATTTCTGCGCAATTGATCTTCACTGATTTCTTCAGCAATTTCTATGTGAATTTTACCACCCGTACCGTTTACAATTAACTCAATATTTTCGCATTCATCAAGGTTGGTGTTTGTGATATATTGAGTTAATCCAGCAAAGGATTGGAGATTATCAGGGGTGAATTGAATCTGCAGAACTTCAGCAATTGCCTTTGGATCAGTCGGATTATTGTAAATGTCTTCCATTTTAAATACATTTCTGCTTGGTGGATTATACCAGATTATCCTTTTTTTGGCAAAATTTCCAGTATCCTGATTTACTGGTTTTGAACAAAGATGCCAGTAATTTTTTGTTAAAGCGACAGAATGGTTTATGGTCGTGGCTTCAAAATCATCCAGATATACCGCATTTTGTGAGTTTATATTTGAGAATGAATATGCACCTTCAAAATTAATGTTGAATTTTGATTCGGCTTCAGTCTTTATCAGTGGTAGATTATCAATGAGTTCTGTTAAGTAAGGAATCTTGCCGGGTAATGCAAAATCAGCCTCCCATACCATGCGATTATATGGCTCTTCATTTAGTCTTATATGTTCATAGGGTGCGGTTTGATAAGATTCCGTGCGATAGAAGAAAGAAGAACCTAAATTTCCTTCTCCAAATATTTTTGAGTTTGCCCTTAACCCGATGAGTGATTTCTGGGAAGCAGAGAATAATGTTGTATATTCTGCCTGGATACGGATTCTATCGGTTACTGAAAGCGGTCTTAAAAACTCAAGTTTACCACCCTCGTAATCCACAACATATTGGGTTGAATCTATCAAAACATCATTTATATAGACTCTTACTCTTTTTGTGTTAAATGGAATGCTGAAGATACGCTTTACCTGAACAGATTTTGTATATATGTAATATTTGTCGGGTCCAATTGAATAATAGGGATTGGTATATACCTCGGAATCAGGTTCAGGAAGATTGTTGTTGACAAATGGTGTTGGCTCGGGGAAGATCAGGAGCCCACGATTAAAATCAAATCCACCATATCCATTGTATGGGTCCACTACATTATTATTATCATTATCAAGCCCGAGTATGGATAATAAAGTTCTGTTTTGATAAATATCTTCATCAATACCATTGGCTACATTGTGATATATTCTGATTGTATCAACCATTCCACCCGGACCGCCAATACGATAATAATTTTTTAATTCATAATATTTCCAGGTGAGTGATGTCGGTCTAAAGGTTCTCGGACATATGAGTTTTAATCTAAATGTATCAGAACCAATAAAACCAACAGTATCTTCCTTGCCTTGACTATTGACTTTACGATAATAAACGCCGAGTGCCTCAATATTATTATAAAGACTGTTTTTCAATTCAATGATATTCACTCTTCTTCCAAAAAATTGGTAATCCTGGACAGGCCCTTCGTATTTTAAAGTAAAAAATCCTTCCTCTTTTTCGAGGCTGTCATCCGGAATATTATCATCATTTAAATCAAGATATGCGTAGGCATAGCGCGTGATTCCATTATTATTATTTGCTGGATTACCGTCATCAATATAAACACGGAGTTCAATGATTGAATCACTGGTCCCAAGCCAGAAAAATTGTCTTTTCTGGTAATCCCTTGCCCAGATTGTATCGGGCATACTTTCTGCCCCGCCGGTTATTTCCTGTTCACTGAACTGGGTCTGTTCCCTTGAAGCAATTCCAACAATATCAACCGGTCCTAATTTTGCTGTTGATTTAAGCCCAAACAGCCCCTGATGGGATGGAATATCACCAGTATAACTCGTTCCGGGAATGGAAAGTTGTGTATCACCCCCTTCAAGTTCTTGGAGTATTTCATCTTCTTTGCCTTTGTAGGTTACGCGAATTTTATTCTCATTTTCATCCACCCTTGTTGAATTATGGTCAATGAATACCTTCATACGGTCGCCAACTTCGCCATCAAGGTTAACTGCCATTTCCTGTTCCATCTTTAACTCAGGTAGGAGTGAGGTTCTTTGCTGGTCTGCTGGTAGATTTGAATAAAAGGTCTCGGTTCCACCCAGGGTTATCTTTATGTATCCTCCTACATCAAGTTTACCAGTTTCGCCCATAAAATCGCTGAATCCACCCTTGGGTAGCGGTACTTCAAAAGTGCCAAACAAACCTTTGTTTGCATATCCACCTTTTTTAATCAAATCGCTCTGGAGCTCTTTCAACAGCAATTTCTGATTTTTCTTTTTTAATCCTGCAGAAAGATAGGTGGGCAAGGGCACAATGCTGTCAATACTGATTAACTCCCCCTGATAAAATCTTGTGTATATTATATACTGAATATCTGAAGTAACAAATGTTTTAATCTCATAGGGCAGGGTAAACTGGTTTATTAAAAGAATTAAGAATAAATTCATAACAACTTGATAATTTTATCCGCAATGGAATGGGTGTCAAGACCGACCGCATTGAGTAAAATATTTCGTGCACCGTGGGGAATAAATTTGTCGGGCAGGGAGATCGTATAAATCTTTATTTTTGAATTTTTATTTGATAGATATACTGCGATTGTGCTTCCCAATCCACCTAAAAAAGTGTTTTCTTCAACGATAAATATTGTTTTCAAATCTCTACTGAGTTTATCAATTAGTTCGTAATCAAGTGGTTTAACGAATCGGGCATTTATTAAAAATGGATTCATTTTATTTTTTTGCAATAAAGATAATACTTCACTACACGTTTGGACAGTTGAACCGCAGGCAATTATTGCAAAATCCTTACCCTGATTTAAAATTTCCCATTTACCAATTTCTACCGTTGGAATGTTATAATTTACTGGTTGAACACAATTGCCGCGAGGATAACGGATTGCAAAGGGTCCCTTACGATATTCTATCGCAGTTTTTAAAAGAGAAACCAGTTCTGTGCCGTTTTTGGGTGCACTTATTATGATATTGGGGATGCAATTAAGATAAGATAAATCAAAAGGTCCATGATGGGTTGGCCCATCTTCCCCAACAAGTCCGGCACGGTCAATTGCGAATATCACCGGTGCATTTTGCAGACAGACATCATGGATAATCTGGTCATATGCCCGCTGGAGAAAAGTTGAATATATTGCACATACTGGGATATAACCTTCAAGTGCAAGTGCCGCTGCCATAGTGACTCCATGTTGTTCACAAATTCCGACATCAAAGAATCGTTCGGGAAATTTTAATGAAAAATCCTTCAGACCTGTGCCCAGACACATACCAGCCGTAATGGCAACAATTTTTTTATTTTCCTCAGCGAATTTTACAATTGCGTTACCGAAAACGTTTGTGTATGAGTTGGATTTATGTTTCTCTATGCCAGTATTTATGTCAAACGGTGCTATACCATGAAATCTTTCTGGCGATTCTTCCGCTATTTTATACCCTTTTCCTTTTTTTGTTACTACGTGGACTAATCGTGGTCCCCGCATCTCTTTTATCCTTGAGAATGTATCAATGAGTTCGTTTAGTTTATGCCCATTTAGTGGTCCGATATACCTGAAACCAAGTTCTTCAAATATAACTGAAGGTGAGTATAAACCTTTCATACCTTCCTGTATTCTTTTTGCGAAATTCCTTGCGCGATCCCTGATATACGGCGGAAATTTGCCTAAAAATACCCATAAGTCATCACGGAATCTGTTATATGTTCTTGTGGTAATTATCTTGGTGAGATACTGCGATAAGGCTCCAACACTTTCGCCGATTGACCTTTCATTATCGTTCAGAATTACAATGACATCTTTTTTCAATTGTCCGATGTAATTCAGTGCTTCAAATGCCATACCTGCACCAAGCGAACCATCTCCGATTATGCTTATGATATGATAATTTTCCTTTCTAAAGTCTCTTGCAATAGCAAAACCTGCAGCAGCAGATAAAGAGGTTGATGAATGTCCGGTATTGAAATGGTCATATTTTGATTCTTCCCTTTTTGGAAATCCACTTATCCCTTTGTAAGTTCGTAAAGTTGAGAATAGTTCCCTCCGGCCTGTTATCAATTTTTGAGCATATGTTTGATGTCCTACATCCCAGATAATTTTATCTTTTTCACCATCAAATACCCGATAAATAGCAAGAGTAAGTTCAACAACTCCTAATGATGGGGCTAAATGCCCGCCGTTGTTGGCTACAGTTTTTAAAATTTCTTCTCTAATTTCTTTTGCAAGAATCTGGAGTTGTTCCACTGAATATTTTTTTAAATCATCAGGTTTGTTTATCTTTTCAAGTAAAGCCATTTTTCGTTTAATATAAATTAGAATTGCATTTTATATTTTATGGTTATATTATTATACCGCATATTAGAATGAGCGATTGAGGACAAAATCGGTGATTTGACTGAATATTTCAAAATTCCTGCCCAGTTGATTGAAAAGAGTTTTTGCGAGTGTTGCGTATCGCTGGGCACGAAATCGTGCACCAGAAAGTCCATAAACTCTTGGTGCAGTAAGTTTTTCCTGCAGGATATCTTTTTGTGGTGTTTTGCCCAATTTCTCTTTTTTGCCTGTGACATCAAGTATGTCATCAGTATACTGGAATAGTATGCCAAGAAATAAACCTGCCTTTTCCAGTATTTTTATTATATTCTCCTGTGCCTGTGCCATTATCGCACCAACCTTGATTGATAGGGCAATAAACTTGGCAGTTTTGTTTAAATGAATCTGGCGTAGCATTTTTGGATTTAGGTCTTTATGATTCTGAATATCAAGTACCTGTCCATAAACAACACCCTTTGGTCCGACCGCTTCGCTTATTTCTCTTATTATCCTTACCCTTTGAGGCAGATAGTCTTCGGATTCGGTAAATAACTCAAAGGCATAGGCAAAGAGACCGTCTCCAGAGAGCACCGCGAGGGCTTCGCCAAATTTTTTATGCGCGGATTCTTTCCCACGACGATAATCATCATTATCCATTGCCGGAAGGTCATCGTGAATCAGCGAATATGTGTGAATCAACTCAAGCCCACAGGCAATGGGCATTATTACACCAATATCCCTGCCTCCATTTGATTCATAACTCGCTATAGCAAGAATAGGTCTTATCCTTTTTCCTTGATCAAGAGAATAGTACATAATATCAAAGAATGGATTATTATCACTGAAATATTTCTTCAGCGCTGTATCCACCAGATTCTTCTTTTCGGCAAGATAATCATTAACATTAATATTCATAAATGCAAGTATATAATTTTAAGTAAAAATAGCCACTTGTCAATAGTTATAAAGTTGCAAATAGTTTTTTTGCTTCTGCAGAATCAGGGATAATTTTTAAGACCCGTTTAAGAATTCTACGCGCCTCAATTTTATTACCATAGGCGAGGCAATTGCGGGCAAAATTAACACCTTCAACTTCCAGCTGGGATAAAATCTTATATCTTAAATCAACCGACCATTGGTCAAAGTTCTTTTTCAATGGTTCACCCCGGAATAATGAGAAAGCCTTTATGTATTCGTTTTTAGCAAATTCCCACTCGCCTGCACGTTCCAGGGCTTTTGCCTGAGATAATGACCGTAATATATCCTGATAATCAGTTGTGAAGAATAAATTTCTGTTTTTTAGGCAGGGAATTCCTGAATCATAGCCCATTTCAAGATAATGACCAGGAATGTTTAATTGCTTTTTTAATCTGTTTAATGCATGGGATAAATTCCTGTGTGCGGTAGTTTGATTATGCCAGAAATTTTTGCACAAATCGTCAAGATGGATAAAACTCTCGGGATTATTTAATTTAAGACTCAGATGGATTAATAGCGCCGCATCCTTTGGTTTCAATTTGGTTTTAATAAATTTTTGATTTCTTGTGATGGTTAGCTTTCCAATAAATTTTATATAAAAGGTTATTGTATTCTGATTGAATATCGGAAGTTTTAAGATTGATTTTGGTAATCTGGTATTTTTGCCTTTAGCCAGTAGACTTAATACAGATTGAGGAATAAAAAGTATATAACGATAAAAGATTGTAATTAATCCCTTTTTTTTCGCCAAATTTAGTGCCTGCTGATATCGGTTATTTCTTAAAAGTACTCCTATCCGCAAAATTGGTAATTTATACTCTTCGCCCCAATTCCGATCTCCTTCAAGAATTATCTGGAGCATTTTTTCCTGGACCTTTAACTTAAATTTTTTGATATATCTTTTTAAATTTCTTAAAATAATAATTGCTTTATTTTTTTCATTCATAGTATTAAATGCTGCAGCAATTGTCAAATATGCATTAAATATATCGCGGGGTAATTCCTGTTCTTTTGACAGATTCAAACTTTTGGTCGCAGTTTCTATTGCCAGATTGGGATTTCCTTTGATTAAATAGTAAAGACTTTTAAACCTTAAAGGGAGAGCGGTGCGAATCCATTCGGGCAGATTTATGTCTTTACACAATTCCATTGCATTTTTATATTCACCTTTCATAAAATAAATATTCAGTGCTAACTGGGCATTTAACTCTCTCTTCATATCATCAGACATCTGCATAAGGGCTTTTTGATACCAGTATTCAGCCTTTTTGATTTCACCAAGGCGGACATAGAGTCTGGCAAGGTGTAATATTAAGTTGGCGTCTGGATTTTTCCGACGCATAAGGCTTAAATGACAGTTTCTGGCGATATGATATGCCCGATCAATTTTGAAAAGATCTATATAAAAATTACCTTCGGCGATTAGGAGTGTGAAGAAAAGATTGAATTCCGTAATCGCAAATCTTTTTCTTTTAATCTTAAAAATGGCTTTTAATTCATTTAAAATTTTTTGCTGGGTTAACAGGTCGCCTTTCCAGGAGAGTAACGCTATCTCTACTAGACCGGCACGTATTGCTAAATATGATAACCTTCTTTTCTTTGCTTCGTGATAGTATTTATCTAATTTCTTTAAATTTTCTACTATAGGAATCTTTCCAAAAAGGTAAATACTTTTTTCAAGGCGCCTGTGGAGATTCAAAAATCTGTCCGGGATTTTGGTCAGTAATTCATTTTTAGGTAAAAATGGGATGGTGTTCAATACCCTTGCTGCTTCTTTAATATTACCATCGTCAAATAAATTCGATGCTAATGCAAATTTTTTTTGTGCTTCATTTGTCCATCCGCGGGATTCTCCGTATTCTCTTCCTAAATCCAGTTTTGTCGACCCTGCGTAACCGTATCTATTCCATATTGACCAAATCGTATGGTGGGAGATTTTAACCCCTTTCTTTCTCAAGATATCCTGGGCATTTTTTATTGTAATAGTTGGGTTCTGTTCTTTTAAAGATATAATATCTTTTTCCAATTCATTAGTCGTTCTGTTCCACGGCGTTTTGTAAGTCGTTATAAAGAATCGGTCTTTTAATTTTTTATAAATTTTTAGCCAGCGGTAAAGAGTTTGATAGTGAATTCCAAAATTTTTTGCGGTCTTTCTTATAGAACCATTTTTCAGATAATGCTCAATGACGGTTTTTTTAAATTCTAACTTTCTGTTAGCCATTTGCGGGAATATTATAACAAAAATTTTTTATTGCGTCAATATTAATTACAGATATCGTTAATTACTGGTATTTAAATACTTTATTCAGCAATAGCGATAAAAAAGTGACACACAGTTAATTATATAATAATTGAGAATTGACAAGTTATAGCATTATAATTAAAATAATATAAGGGTGGGAAAAATAATTTAGGTATAGAAAGGAGGAACTGTGAAGAGAGTTATTATAGTATATTGTGTTGCTGTATGGTTTCTTTTGGGGGTATCAAGATGGGAAACACGTCATTATGAGGCGACGGATAACGGATTTCTGGATACTGCAACACCTGATTCACTCATCGGAATTCTTTGCGGTGTAAGGGACCAGGTGGGGGGAATTATTTATAAAACGACAGATGGTGGTAATACCTGGCAGGAAATTCGTCCCTGGACTATAAACCAGTGTATGTTTGTCTTCGGAATGGATTTTGTCAATACCAGTACCGGTTATCTCACGGCAATGGGGATAATAGCTAATCTCTTTCCCGCAGCAGTTGTTTACAAAACTACTGATGGTGGTAATTCCTGGACGAATATCTATGGTTTGACTTTTGAATTCATCGGTAAGATGTGGGATGATGTATTCTTCCTTGACGCGAACACCGGGTGGATTGCCGGTGCAAACAGCGATATTAGAAAAACAACCAACGGTGGTTCTTCCTGGACTACCCAGGGTGCCCCGGTGTCTGGGTCGTTGAAAAGCATATATTTTATAAACCCAAATGAGGGCTGGATTGTGGGTGGTGATTATGACACAATAAATCAGCAGGGAATAAATGGCCTGATTCTCCATACAACAAATGGCGGGACGAACTGGACTGCCCAGATTTCAAATGCACCTTATGAATTCTTTGGTGTCCATTTTATTGATAACCTCAATGGCTGGGTCTGCGGATTAAGGGATTCTGCATCACCCGGAATTTTCTTCAGAACAACCGATGGCGGAAACAATTGGGTTGAAGTAATGGGACCATCGGTATCCATTGGTAAATATGGCTTATATGCGATTGAATTTGTTGATAATCAGAATGGATTTGCCGTTGGCGGCGGTAATCGTGCCGGTTGGCAGGGAAGCCATTTTAGTATCTTCTTAAAAACGACCAATGGTGGAAATCAATGGTTTGTGGATACTGTGATATTTGATAACAGTCCCTGGGGTTGTTCACCATTGGGAATGGATATGTTCAATTCAAGATGGGGTTATGCAGGTGGCACAAGATTATCCGCATTCAGATACACCCCATTGAATGTAGCGGTTGAAGAAAACCGAGATATTGCATTGAATAATCAGAATTCACCTACTATCTTCCCGTCAGGCAAAAGAATCCAATTTAACCTTGGAAACAGAGAGAGATATAATAAAATTGAAATCTTTGATGCCCTCGGTAGAAAAGTCTTTGAGAAAAGTGATATTTGCTCTTCAGTCATAGAATTACCCAAATTTGTGAAAGGATGCTATTTTATTAAATTTTATCCTGATAGAAGAGAAAGTTTTACGAAAAAATTTGTAGTATTTTAATATTGAGAAATACCAGACAGCGCTGAATGGAAGTTAATGATAGTATGGGATCTTGACAAAGGATTTATTGTGGTATATGATTTTGCTGGAGGATTGCTATGTGGTTAGTTTTATTAATACTCGTTGGATTTGGATTGGAAACAGGACAGGAAAACATTTCACCACAACTACAAGAACAACTAATAAAGATTAGCGACGATACAAGAATTGAGGTTTTAGTTATTATCAATCAACCTTATCCTAACAATACACTTGGAGATCTGACCATAAAACAAAAGGCAGAAGTATTCAAATCAATCGCCAGAAATAGCCAAAAACCAATTATAGAATTTTTGCAAAGATTCTCCGGGGAAATAGATTCTGTTTTGCAATTCTGGATTGTGAATGGGATATATTTAAGGGCGAGTGTGCGAGTTATAAAAGAACTTGCCCGTCATCCGTCAGTAAGATTGATTTCCCATATCCCTGAGGTCAAGCCAACTCCCATTATAGAAGAATCAGGAACAGCATCGCGCACACCTGAATGGAATATTCAGCGCATAATGGCGGATTCCTGCTGGTATTATGGATATACCGGTGATAGTATTATAATCGGCATGCTTGATACTGGTATAGATACGACCCATCCGGCACTAAGGGGTGGTAAGTTAATAAAGTGGCGGGATTTTTGGCATGGTATCCCATATCCATACGATGACAATGGTCATGGCACAGCCTGTGCTGGTATTATATGTGGTGGTGATGGATTGGGTCCGTTTACCGATGATATCGGTGTAGCCCCAGATGTAAAATTATGTGTTGCAATGATCGGAGGTAATGTTAGCCCAATTGTTGCATTACAGTGGTTCGCTACTTTAAAAGTGGATTCCGGTTTTGATATCAGGGCAATTAACAATGCCTGGGGGAGTTCAAATCAATTTGTCCTCACTTGGTGGGATATCTGTAATAACCTGAAATCACTTGAAATTTTGCCAGTCTTTTCAATTGGAAATGCTGGCCCTGGTTCAATGACTACAAATACTCCAGGCAACTATCCAACGGTACTGGGCATCGGTGCCACAAATCTAAATGATACAATAGTGTCGTTCTCTTCCCGTGGTCCGGCACCTGATACAACCCCCTGGAATGATACTACATACTGGTATAGGAATGACTGGAATTTAACAAAACCGGACTTGAGCGCCCCTGGTTACAGCATAAGAACTGCCTGGCTCAATCAGCAATACACAACAATCCATGGAACTTCATTCTCCTGTGCCCATGCTACTGGTGCAGTGGCAATACTTTTTGAGAAAAATCCAAATCTTTCAGTTACTGAGATTTATAATATTCTGCTCAATAATGCGGATAGACCCGCTGCTGGTGCACCATATCCGAATAATAATTATGGTTGGGGAAGGTTGAATGTCTGGAAGGCATTACAGGCAACGACCGGTATCCATGAACAAAGCAAGACGAAAAATATGATAATCTCGCTCAATGTATTACCGAATCCATTCCAGAATCACTGCGTTATTAAATTTCAAATCCCAATCACCAAATCCCAAAATCCAAACAATTTCGCATTCCGCAATCCGCAATCCGAAATGTCTTTTTCCCAATCCGCAATTCGCAATCCGCAATCCGAAATTCTATTAATGGTTTACGATGTTACGGGGCGGGTGGTTAAATCTTTCAATCTTGCATCCTGTATCCTGAATCAGGTATCAAGTATCATCTGGGATGGTTGTGATGATTCTGGTCGCAGATTGCCTGCGGGGGTTTATTTTGTGAGGTTAGAGGCCGAAGATTACAAGCAGATTGAGAAGGCGGTTCTTTTGAGATGATGTGAAGTTAGGTGAGGAAGTGGGTTAGGAGGTTGGATGTGGGAATCTGGAGATTAAAATACTATCTTCTTACTTCACATTTCCATACTCACTTCTTCACCAAAAAACTGATTTCTATTTTTTAGGTGATGATAAATCAGATGGAATGTTAGAGGCGATAGGAGCGGCGAAGCCGTACAAAGATGGACAAATAGAAAAGGAGGACTTTATGAAAAATAAAAACATAATCTTTTTATGTGTGTTTTTGCTTTTTAGCATATCGGCGTTTGGCTATCAAAGGGATAGCGTCGGTATGCCGATGAGGGATGGAGTAAAATTAGGGACTGATATCTATCGTCCTTTCTGGAACAATCCGATATTGAAGGCGCCGGCACTTTTACAGAGAACCCCTTATGGAAGGGGCTGGGATAATACTTATATCACCCTTATCTGTGATATAATGGGTTATGCCCTGGTGGTTCAAAACCTGCGTGGTTATGGTGATTCAGAAGGGGACCCGATGGTTTTCTGGACTGATGGTTGGGGTGATTTGCAGGATGGTTACGATGCAGTCCAGTGGGTGGGAACGAGGAACTGGTGCAATGGAAAGGTGGGAATGATTGGTGCTTCAGCCCATGGTATGACCCAATATTATGCCGCAGGTGCATTACCACCTAAACTTGTATGCTGTGCACCAGCGGTTGCTGCGCCAAATCTTTATCGTGATTGTGCATTTACGGGTGGCGAATTCAGGAAGGCACTTGTTGAGACCTGGCTACAAGGTGTTGATACACCCTGGCTCATTGATTCGGTATGTAATTATCCGCGATATTGCAGCCGGTGGTCAATAGTTGACCTTTCTCAAAAATATAATGTTGCTAATTATCCAATGTTTCATATTGAAGGCTGGTATGATATGTATACTGATGGTGTGCTTGAGGCGTTCAGCGAATTGCAGAAAAGATTTCATAACCAAAAATTGTTTATCGGACCCTGGGGGCATGGTGATGCCTGGGGAACAAGGGAACAGGGAGACTTGGTCTATCCACCGAATGCCGAAATGGATGAACTGAGTTTTATTCAGATGTTATTGGACTGGTATGATTACTGGATTCAACAGGGTGGTGGCCCGGTTCCTGCACCTAAAGTAAAATTCTATCTTATGGGAGATTGTGATACACAGGATACCACAAACTGGAATCACTGGGTAGAAGCTGACACCTGGCCCCTGCCCCAGGTTGTTTATAAAAAGTATTATTTACGAGAGAATCACTTGCTTGACACCTTACCACCAACCATATCAGCAATAGATACATTTATCTACAATCCTGCAAATCCTTGCACCACCTATGGCGGAAGAGAATTCATCGGTCTCACTCACGGATATGGTCCGATTGACCAGAGGCCGATTGAAAACCGACCTGATGTTTTGATATTCTCAACGCCGCCTTTGACAACACCTTTAACAGTGATCGGTAAATTAAAATTCGTTCTCTATGCAGCTTCAGATAGATATGATACTGATTGGGCGATAAGGGTGACTGATGTTTACCCTGATGGCAGGTCAATTTTGGTGACCGACAATATTTTAAAAGCCCGACACCGGCATGGATTTGATAGAGAAGATTCTTTAATTCCCAATGTGCCTGATACATTTAATATTGATTTATGGAGCACTGCCCAGGTGTTCAATACCGGACATCGGTTAAGGATAATCATTTCATCTTCAAACTATCCTCGGTTTGAAAAAAATCCTAACACTGGAGCCCCGTTTCAAAGGGATGACCCGAATTTCCTTGTTGCTACGCAAAAGATATATAGAACACCAACGCTTGCTTCACACCTTTTATTACCGGTATTACCTTCAAGTGTTTCGGTTAAAGAACTGGCGAAACAGAGTGTTAGGGGTGGTGAAATCTCCGCGCAATCAATCACAAGGATTCCCAAGATTAATCTAAAACTGAATAAAACAAGCGATGTGGAAATATGTGTTTTTAATTCTTTAGGTAGCAGGGTCTGGCATATAAAGAAGTCTCACTCCCCAGGAGAACACAATCTGATTTTACCTGCATTACCGAGCGGTGTATATTTCGTACATTCAAAGATTGATGATGTTCAGGAGGTAAAAAAGATTGTAATAATTAAGTGAGCCAATGCTCTATTAGTGTGTAACCACGATAGACTTCTGAAGTCTTCTGGTTGCAGAATCAAGAACTATGAAATAGGTTCCATTGGCAAGATTTCTGGTTAACAGATTAACTTTGTAATTTCCATCTTTTTGATAACCATTGTATAGTATTTGACACAACCTGCCATCTGCACTATAAACCTTGAGCGTAATATCATTTGGAATTGGTAAAGAATACGAGACTGTTATATTTGTATTTGCTGGATTTGGTGAAATGGTAATTTCATATTTAGAAAAATGAGTACTACTATTTTCACTAATACCCGGGTCCGGAAAGCGGCCTACATACCAGCGGGCATAATGCGCCCCGCCATTATTTATGTCCCAGTATAAGTCAAGCATCGGGTCCGATATTGCACTTCCAAAGACAAAAAACGCATATGATGAAAATCTCTTGGCAATCTGCCAGAGACAATTGTTGTGGTCAGTGATACTTGCGGTAAGATTTATTGGTGTATGCCAGGTTAATCCATTATCTGCAGAATAATTATAGTAAATATCCCAGAATGTATATTGGCCACTGCCACTCCTCGTCTCGCCGAAAAGAACAACGACACAATTGCCACCGGTGGCAATTGTAGGATAGAAATTTTCCGCGCCCTGAGTTGTAATACCAACCTCAATGCACGGCTGACCGGGTGCAGTTGAAACGTAGACCTTACCGATATAAGGATATTCCGAGTCACTACCGTCAATAATATCAAATACAAGGATTGGATTACCCGCATCAGTAACTGCCATCTGTCCCCAGTAAAAAACATTCTGGGTAAATGGCTGTGGCCAGACTAAATTGTAGATCTGGGTTTGACTCCAGTTTATACCGTCGGTCGTGGTTTTGTAATATACATTCAGTTGGTCGTTATACCAGAAGACATAGGCAATCCCGCAATTAATATCATATCCAAAATAATGACTCGTCGCTGGAGAAACAACACCATAGGCAATCAGAGAATCAAGGTTCGGGGTGTAGGTCCGATATAAAATTTCATAATTGCTCGTAATACCGATAAAGAGTATGTTGCCATTGGAGAGTTGTTTGGCGATACATTTATGTGCCCATACATTTCCTGCTAAATCAACCGGTTGATTCCACAAAGAAGAGAACCAACCTCCAATTTCATATTGCCCCATCATGGCTCCCCACGCACCTGTAATCAGAACTGGTGCTGAAATATGAGGTCCCATGCCATTAGGGGATGGGATTGAATGTGGATACCTTGCTGAACCTAATTGTCCAGAATAGACATTTTCGTCCGAGAGTGTTGTGATAAAAAAATAGTCGCTTTGCCAGACATCAAGATTGCCACCGATTGCAAAATTTCTACAGACGAACTGGATATATCCATCCTGGGTATTATTTGCCAGGCATTCTTGCTGTTGAGTCCACATGTATATTCAGTTGATGAATCTACTACTTGAATGAAACGCATTGGTAGAAATGGATAATGAGGACCGGATACGATGTTTTCTCCATCAATTTTTGCTATATCAATGTGCGCAAGCGTAACTGTTGCCTGAATACTGCTTGTGAACAAGACCAATGCACAGAACAGTTTACTAAACATAGTTCCTCCCTGTATTAATAAATTTTACTATTTTTTTGTAAAAGTCAAGGTGTTGTATTCTAAGTCATATCCACATTTCATTAGCATTTAAATATAGTGGTCGAGCTTGCCCAACAATTTACAGCGTGTTTGCCCTACGCTCTGGAGTAGCGACTTCAGTCGCGTTGAGGATAATATTAACCCTGCGCAACCTGAAGGTTGCGGCTACATGAAATGTGCATTATCAATCTAATGTATTCCACGATAACGACGCATCAGCAAGCTGATGCACTCCAGACAAGAACAACGCATTGGCAAGCTAATGCACTCCTGAAATGTATTTATTAAAGGCTATTTATTCTTTCCGCAGCACTTTTTGTATTTTTTTCCACTGCCACAGGGGCAGGGGTCGTTCCTGCCGACCTTTGCTCCTTCTGAAACTACGGATTCCTTTGTAGTCTTTGTCTGGGATTTTTTATCCGAAGGTTTCTGGGATGGCAATAACTTTATAAAATCCTTGGTATTTTCGTCCAAGACCTTTTTAAGTTGGACACTATTCTTTATGTGCCCTTCATTTTCAAGAAATTCCAAGAAATTAGTTATTATATTAGGAATTTCTTTGCCTGTATCTTTATTTATTTCAAGTTTTTGTGGTGCATATTCAAGCAAAAAATGGCGGAGATGTTCTTCGTTGAATTCTCCAATTTCTTTGTGCTGTTGAAAAAAAACATAGTCAAGAAGACTCTTTGTGATATATTCGGTAAGTGTCTTTATATTTTTCGTTTTAAATTTAGTGGTTTCAACAAATTGCCGCACCGTGGTATTGGTAAAATGCACAAGCCTTTTTTCCCTCTTTCTTTCTTCAGCCTTTTTTTCTTGAATATCTATAATTGCCATAATTGATTATATTTATTTTTAAGAGAAAGTCAATAAATAAAAAGAACAAAACAGGGACCCACTGCGACCCATATTGACATTGGTTATTTTCTGACTATATTTTGCTATGGAAGAACTCATAAAAGAGTTAATCAATAAAAACGAAAAGAGAATCTTGCTTATAGTCCTTGATGGGCTTGGTGATTTGCCTGACCCTGATGAAACTGCCCTGGAAAAAGCAAAGACACCAAATCTTGATAATGTAAGCAGCAAGAGCAGTCTTGGTTTGACCATTTCCATCTTCCCCGGTATTACCCCTGGTAGCGGTCCTGCACATCTTGCTCTATTCGGTTATGATCCAATCAGAAATCAAATCGGTAGAGGAGTGCTTGAGGCATTGGGTATCGGGCTTGAACTTGATAAAGATGACCTTGCGGTTCGGGCGAATTTTGCCACGATAGATAAATCAGGGATAATTATTGACAGAAGGGCAGGCAGGATATCAAGTGAAGAGTGTGCAAGGATATGCAATATACTACAGGAGAGTATAAAGGATATAGATGGAATTAAGGTTTTAATCAAGCCGGCAAAAGAGCATCGTTTTGTTGTTGTCTTTAAAAATTGTGGACTTTCTGATGCCCTTACTGATGCAGACCCGCAAAAAGATAATCTACCCCCAGTCTATGCAGAACCCAAAATTCCTGAAGCAAAAAGAAGTGCTGAAGTCATAAATATATTCATTAAAAAATGCCAGGAGATATTAAAAAACGAGCCAAAGGCTAATTATGTTTTATTAAGGGGATTTGCAAGACTACCTGCACTCACACCGATGAATGATAAATACGGTATCAATAGTGCCGCGATTGCCAATTATCCAATGTATCGTGGTCTGGCAAAGACTGTGAGTATGGAGATACTAACTACCGGTGATACAATTAGGAATCAAATAGAAACACTAAAGACAAATTATTCAAAATTTGATTTCTTCTATTTCCATTACAAACCAACAGATAAGGCAGGCGAAGATGGCAATCAGGATGCGAAGATAAAGGCGATAGAAGAATTTGATAAATTCCTACCCGAAATAGTAGATTTAAAACCTGATGTGTTATGTATTACCGCTGACCATTCTACACCGACAAAATTACACTCCCATTCCTGGCATCCCAATCCATTACTTTTATATTCTCCATACATTTTTCCTGATAATATGAGATTCACAGAAAGAAATTGTGTAAAGGGCAGTCTTGGTGTTATGCGGGCGATGGAGGTTATGCCATTGCTCCTTGCCCATTCTTTGAAATTAAAAAAATATGGAGCATAAAATGAACAAAAAAGCATTAATTTCAGTAGCAGATAAACAGGGTATAGTAGAACTTGGAAAAAATTTAAAAGAACTTGGTTATGAAATAATTGCCACGGGTGGTACCCAGAAATTATTGAGTGAAAATGGGATACCGGCTATAAAAATATCTGATTATACCGGTGGCACCGAGAGTGAACGCGTTAAGACATTGAGCCAGCGCATTGCAAAGGAAATTCTTGAAACTGGAGAAATCAGCATTGTTGTGTGTAATCTATATCCATTTTTCAACCAGGAGAACAAAACTCTGGATGAAATGATTGAGTTTATTGACATTGGTGGTGTGACCCTGATTCGCGCTGGTGCCAAAAATTATAAAAAGGTAGGTGTGGTATTCTGTCCTTCGCAATATGACGAGTTGATAAAAACATTGAAGGAAAACCAATTTAATGAAGAATACAGATTGAATCTCGCACGGAAGGCGCTTGATTACATTGCCTGGTATGATGCAGTAATTGCCGAATACTTCAATCAGGACTTCAGTAAGAGAAATTATTTTTCAGCAGGTGCTGAATTATTTATTCCGATGCGGTATGGAGAAAATCCCCACCAGAATGCGGGATTTTATCTAAATCCATTACTAAAAAAACATTTTGAAATATTGGGTGGAAAGGAACTTTCATATAATAATATCCTTGATGCGGAAATAGCGTTTAATGCCGCAATGGATTTTTCTGAGACTGCCTGTGTAATAATAAAACATCAAACGCCCTGTGGTGTTGCAATCGGTGATACAGTAAATGAAGCCTATGAAAGAGCATATATGGCTGATTCGGTTTCCGCATTCGGGGGTATTGTTGGACTTAATAGAACTATTGATGCCACAACCGCTGAGGCAATGGCAAAGATTTTTTATGAAGTTATAATTGCCCCTGATTATGAACCAAAGGCACTTGAGATTCTCCGTACAAAAAAGAATCTCAGGCTCGTAAAGGTCTCTCCAGAACTTCTGCCCAAGATTACCTTCAAATCGGTATTTGGGGGAATACTCGTTCAAGATGCAGATAACAAAGACTTTACCGAGTGGAAGGTTGTTACAAAAAGGGCACCGAGCAAATACGAAGAAGAGGCATTGAAATTTGCCTGGAAGGTTGTGAAGTGGGTCAGGTCAAATGCCATTGTCCTTGCGAACAAAGGTAGAACTGTTGGTATTGGTGGTGGCCAGACCTCCCGTGTCAGTGCAGTTGAGATTGCGGTAAAGAATGCAGGTCCACAGGCAGAAGGTTCAGTCCTTGCCTCAGATGCATTCTTTCCTTTCCGGGATGGTATTGATGCAGCAGCAAAAGGAAAAGTAACAGCAGTTATTCAACCCGGTGGTTCAAAGAGGGATGAAGAGGTAATCCAGGCATGTAATGAATATGATATTGCAATGGTCTTCACTGGCTATCGCCATTTCCGCCATTAGAAAATAACATTTGTAGAGGTAGAGTTTAGTCTACAAATGAAAAAGCCCCCTTCTCTGAAGGGGGCTTTGATTTTTCTCAAGATTTATTTTAATTGTTCTGGCTTTATGTAGTCGCCGAATTTCTTCTGATATTCAAGCAATCTCTTTCTCTGTTCTTCAAGAACATCAAATAGAACCTGTGGTGGGTCAATGACCTTTGTCTTGTAGATATCTACAATACGGTCAATCTTTGCAAGATGCTCAGGGATTCTCACCGTAAATTGTTTTGAATAATCTTCAAATGTATAATCCTTGTTCAGAACCTGTTTAAAAAGTTTTTTCAAATCTTCATATTCCGGAATCAAACCCGTGGGTGTCTTTATCGCCTTCACATCATTGTGGACCCTTAATTCCATCCATTTATACCAGACCCTTTTATCCGTTTTCTCATTCAGAAATTTTCCATCTTTGTCTTTTAAGAAATAATTTACTCCGAATATCTTTGGTTCTTTTTTCAACCCTTGTGCGAATTTTAAATTTGCTTCAATGTATTTGCCAATCGGTATTGATAGAAAATCAATGTTGGACATAGGGTTGAATTCTCTTACACCTTCCTTTCCTAAAGTCGCTGCGGTTGTCTCTGATTCAAGCGAAGCACCTTTGGTAATGATACCATGTGTCCAATCAAATGCCTCTTCCACAGGAACCCAGGTATCAGAATCCCTTCCGCCATAGACAATTGCACCGACCTCTACACCTTCTGGATTGTGTAATGCTTCTTTATCAAGATTCTGGAATAATTGTAAGTCAATTGTAAATCGTGCATTGGGATGGGAAACCGGAATCTCTTTACCATTGGCGTCTTTTTTGCCCTTAAACCACTCACCCGAATGATTCTCACCTTTCTCAGGAATTTCGCCATCTTTTCCAATCCAGTGCACCTTGCCTTCGGGTGTAACCAGAACATTGGAAAAGATTATTTCGCCGGGGGTATGGAGTGCCTCCCACTGATACTTATCATCCTTTGAATTTACACCCTGAATGATACCAAACATACCTTTTTCTACATTCACTGCCCTGACAATGCCATCTTTCTTTCTGAGATATGCAATGTCATCGCCGACAATATTCTCACCTTCAAGCATCGCGGTTGAAGTCTTCCCACAAAGGGATGGGAAGGCACCTAAGAAATAGGTTTTTCTATTATTTGGACCATTGACACGCATAACGAGCATATGCTCGGTCAACCACCCTTCTTTTGAACCACGATTTATTGCCAGACGCATTGCAAGTTTTTTTAATCCTATCGTATTCCCGCCATACTGGGTATTGGTGCTATAAACAATATCTTCTTCAAGGTCAATGAAAATTCTTCTTTTATCAAGATTTTTGCAGGTCTTCCTTTCATCAAGTTCACCCTGGGAATGGACAAATTTGAAAAATCGCAAATTTGGCCCCTGCTTGATAAATTCCTGATAACCAGGGCGGTAAAGTATCGTTTCACTGTGTGCAACATAACTGGAATCGGTCAACTGGACCGCAGGGATTGAGAATTCAGAATTTGTTGGTCCGAGACAGAAAAAACAGACAAAGGCTTCTTTGCCCTTCATTATATCTTTCAATACTTCATGGATATCTGCAAGGGCGGTATCACGGTCTTTAGTCTCTATAGCTTCATCAAGTTTTTTACCCTTTGGTAATAAAATGCCTGTATTCTTTTTGTCTCTTCCCTGGTCTCCGTAATTGTCAAAATGAATAGTATGACCTGGGGTTGCGAGTTTTCTCTCCTCACCATTCTTTATAGCGGTCTGTCTGATGTAATCTATATCTTCAGGCGTGTCGGTACAAACAAATACCTTATCAGGATTACATAACTGTAAATATTTTGCAAGAAACGCATATAAAGCAGTATTATTTATCTTTTTTAACCGCTCAAAACCCTGTTTCCCGAGTTTTTCTTCCAAAAATTTCAGGTCATTTGCCATTTTTTAAACCTCCTCTCTTAAAAAATAAATTTTGACCCATTTTTAGAGCAATGTTTTCTATTGAAATCCACTTTATAAGTATATCCAAATTTTTCATTAATTCAAGGGGTTTTGGGCTTTTGCCTACATATAGATAATCAGGACATTTTAAATTATCAATATAGGATTTAGCGGGATTGTAAAAATTAGAGTTTGTTGTAAATTGCAAACAAAAGTCTTGGATTTATTCATTAATGGAGGGCTTCGTATATTACACGCGCAATCTTTTTACCTATACCGGGAAGTTTTGAAATATCTTCTTCCCCTGCCTTTTTAATTGCATCAACACTGCCAAAATGTTTAAGCAGAATGACTTTTCTTTTTTCCCCAATGCCCGGAATTCTATCAAGGGCAGAGGCTGTGACCTGTTTAATCCTTACTTTTCTATGATAGGTAATGGCAAATCTATGTGCCTCATCGCGGATTCTTTTCAGTAAAACCACGCTTCTTGAAAGAGTTGGTATTGATATGGTTCTACCATCAGGATAGTATAACTGGTCACTGCGTTTGGCAATTGCAAATACCGGTATTGGCAGGTCAATCTGTTTTATGACTTTTAGTGCAGCATTCTGTTGCGCCTTTCCTCCATCAATCAATAATAAATCTGGCATTTGATTGGAGGATTTTATATCATCAAGTCTTCTTGAAACTATCTCCTGGATCATTGCAAAGTCATTCTGTCCTTGAACCCTTTTTATCCGATAATGACGATATAATTTCTTGTATGGCTTCCCATCATGAAATGCAACGGATGACCCAACCGCAAATTTTTCTTTCAAATTTGAAATATCAAATGCCTCAATCCATCTTGGTGGTTTATCTAACTGGAGAATATTCTGAAGTTCAATGATTGGAGTTGGCGTCCTTTTTGCAATCACAACCCCCGCGAGTTCGGTTTCAGCGTTCTTTTCTGCCCACTCAAGAAGGTTTTTTAGTTCCGCCTTATAGGGAATTACGAGAGCAATATAAATTCCTTTTTCCTTAAACCATTTTTGTTGTATATCCCAGTCACTCGGTTCCTTTGCTACAATTATTTCTGCAGGTAAAAATGAAATATGGGTATAGATAAGTCTTATAAATGCCGAAATAATATTTTGGGTGTTTTCGTCTTTAGGTACCTTTAAATGGTATATCTCTTTTGATATTAATCTATTTTCTCTAATTCTGAAAAGACAACCAGTACAATGAATACCGCTGCGAGCAAAACCTATCACATCGCGATTTATCCCGTCATTGGTGACGATTTGCTGGCGCTGGGTTATTCTTCTTATGGCAAACAATTCATCCCTTAAAATCTTTGCCGCCTCAAAATTCTCTTTTTTTGCATGTTCCCACATTCGTTCTTCAATTGCCCTTGCAAGTTCATCTGATTCGCCCTTTAAAAATTTTATCGCCTTCTTCACAAGATTTTGATATTCTTCTTTTGATATTTTCCGCACACAGGGTGCACTGCATCTACCGATGTAGGCTGAAAGACAGGGACGGGGAAGAGGTTTGGAAAAATCTTTATTGCAGGAAGCGATCTTGAATATTTTGCATAATGCATCCCTGGTCTGACGCAATGCACGGGCACTTGTATAAGGACCGAATATTAGCGAGCCATCTTTTTTCAAATTTCTTGTGAAAAATATCCTTGGATATTCTTCCTGAACAGTTATTTTAAGATAGGGAAATTTTTTGTCATCTTTCAGACGAATATTATATTTTGGTTTGTGAAGTTTTATCAAAGATTCTTCAAGGCTGAGGGCTTCAGTATCGGAGTTCGTGATTATTATATCAATATCAGCAGAGTTTGTTATGATTCTATTTATCCGGGGGTCAGGATTTTTCAGATATGAACTGAGGCGATTTTTTAAATCACCTGCCTTACCGATATATAGTGGTTTGTTTTTTTGATTTTTGAATATATAAACGCCCGGTAGTGCTGGTGACTGGTCAATTTTTTGTTTTATAACACTTTCCATATCAAATCAGTAAGACAACTTTTTGTAGCCGCACCCTTCAGGGTGCGCATTGGTCTTTATAAACGAGATAATTCCTATCCACTAACTACCATCATATCATCAAATAAGATTGCAGGCAGTGCCTTTCCAGCCATATATGTGGGATGGAGTCTGTTCTCAACTTCAACAACATTTTTCATTACATCATAGATATTGCCCGCAATCATAGTATTTTTAACCCGACCAATTATTTCGCCATTTTCAACATATAGACAGGGGTCAATGCCGATTGAAAAATCACCATTAGGAATATTCCCGCTATGTGCACCAAGGGCACCCACAACAATTACACCTTTATCTATTAAACGAATCATTTCCTGTAAACTCTTTGTTCCGGGTTCAATAACAAGATGTTCAAGCCCTGGCATTGGTTTTAACGCTGCATATTCACCACCCCACATTGCGCCTTTATATCCATTGCCCGTGGGGCTAACGCCCATTTTGTCAGCATAGAAAAGGTCGTAATAGAAATTTTTCAGTACGCCTTTTTCAACAATCATCAACTTTTTTGTGGGTGTTCCTTCATCATCAAATGCCCGCGCAAACGGATACTCTTCGTTATGTGGGTCATCGTATATGGTTAATTTTTCGCTTAATATCTTTTCGTTAATTTTATTTATCAACGGCGACTTTTTGTAATATACATTACTGCCTGCTGTTCCACTCTGAAGACGCCAGAGCAGTGCGTAGAGAACCGTGGGCAAAAATAATACCTTCATTTTACCACTCGGCAATTTCTTTTCAGTCAATGCCTTCTGATACATTTCAATCATATTATCCAATTCAGTCTCGGGTGCCGGGGTAAATTTTTTTTCTTTTAGCAAATAATAAAGACCATTTGCAGTATTCGGAAATACCACACCGCATATAAGTGTATATGTAGAAAAGTTTTCTGAAAGTTCGGCACCGTTTGTGTTCATTATCTGTATCTTTTCAGTTCCATAAACAACTCGGACATCTATTTTTGCATCTATTTTTTCTTTCAACTTATCAATCACCTTTTTACATTCCTCAACCACCAGTTCATTCGTAACATTTTCAATTTCGCGGTCATAATTATTTAATTTATGATTAACTTTGTTTTCCGGGAATTTTAGATTTGTCTTTGTGCCTGCCTTCAATGAACTAATCGCACCTTCCAAAAGCAACTCAGGATTGTTTAAATTCTTTGTGTATGCAAAACCAAGGATATTGTCTTTAATTATTCTTAATGAATAACCAGATTGAATCGTTCCTTCCAGTTCCGTTAATTTCCCATTCTGAAAAGCGATTCCATTAGAAAAAGATTCATAATAATAAATTTCAGCCTGGTCAACTCTTGTTTTTAGAACGGATAGAAATTTCTTCATTATACACCTCCGATCACCGCATCTTTGATAATGATATGGGGCGCACCATAACAGGAGCGTATATTCATCTGCCCTTTACCACATCCGCCGATCTCTCCAAGTTTTAAATCATTGCCAATTGCCTGAATGTTATTCAATGTTGCATAGAGATTTCCTGAGATATTAATATCGCGAACCATATCTGCAATTTTGCCGTTTTTTACAATATATCCATACTGGGCAGCAAATGTAAAATTTTCACCACTCGTCTGCCCACCCATTGCATCGCATAGATAAAGTCCATCACCGAGTATTTCAAGTAATTCTTCAAATGTTTTTTCTCCAGGTTGGATAAAGATCGTTCCCATACGAATTATTGGTGGATACCGATAATCCTCGGCGACACAATGACCGTTGGGTGGTTCATTGAATGCACTCGCTGTGCGCCTTGAATGAAGCCTACCGACAAGGACGCCGTTTTTCAACAATTGTACTGGTTGTGCTGGAACACCTTCGTCATCATATTTATAAAATCCTAACTGCCCAGGAATTGTCGGGTCGTCAATGATATTAAGAATTTCAGTGCCAAGTTTCGCACCGAGTTTCATCTTCTCCCGCATTGAAGGATTATTTTCAATCAAATCTGCCTCAGAGAAATGCCCAAATGCTTCATGGGTAAATACTCCACCGAGGTTTTGATTCAGTATTACATTATAAATTCCTGCCTTTACCGGTGTGGCATTCAACAAATTACCGGCAATTTCCGCTTTCTTTATAAATTGCTCTTCACGATTTCGCAGGATGGCAAATCCACTACTACCACCGACACCAACACGAACGGTCTGTATAATCTGCCCATTGCTACTTATGATTGAACCGGCAATTCGGGTTGTAACGAGTTTTTCTACTATCTCGGTTCCTTCGGTATTCACAAAACATTTTTCTCTTATTGTTTCACTGTAACCGATATCAGTATGGATTATCCCCGGTATTCTGTAAGGTATCTCATTATAATGGCGGGTTAATTCTATCTTTTCTTCAATAGAAATTTTTTCAGGGTCTTCTTTGAGTTCGGGGGTGAATTTGTCTTTTATAATTGGGACTTTACTAAATTCAACCGGTATACAATTATTTTGTGACATAATTTCTGCATTGGATAGGGTGGTATTTACTGCCTTTTCAAAATCATCCCCTTTAGTAAATGTTATTGTCGCAAGCGATTTATTTTTGATGACCCGAAGCACAAATCCATCGGTAGGGCAGGTACTCACTTCGGTGATATCCCTGCCCGAAAAAATTATTTTTGTTTCGGTCTTAATCTCATATCTCAAATCTGCATAATCAGCATTTATTTTTGAAAGCAAAGATTTTAATTTTTCTATCATTTTTCTATCCTTTCACAACACCCAGTGGTCTCATACGGGCGACCTTTTTTGATATCCCTGCACCGACGACCGCTTCAACCACCGTATCAATGTCCTTATATGCTTCAGGGACTTCTTCTCTTAAAACTTCATTTGATGCACATAGAACATATATTCCTTTTGCCTCAAGTTCTTTGTCAATCCTTCTCCCTTTTGTCACATCAAGTGCCTTGGTTCTTGATAAAAGTCTTCCCGCACCATGACAGGTTGAACCAAAGGTTTCTTTCATTGCCTGCTCAGTGCCGATTAATAAATAGGAATGTGAACCCATATCTCCAGGAATCAAGACAGGCTGCCCAATCTTTTTGTAGACCTCTGGAATATCTTTATGCCCGGCTGAGAATGCCCTTGTTGCACCCTTACGATGGACACAGACTTTTTTTGTTTCTCCATTGATTCTATGCTCTTCAAATTTGGCAATGTTATGGGCAACATCGTAAATCAATTCCATCCCAAGGTCTTCTGCCTTCTTGCCCAGGACATTTTCAAATGCCTCTCTTACCCAGTGCATTATACACTGACGATTTGCCCAGGCATAATTTGCCGCGCAAGCCATCTGTTCAAAATAAGATTTACCTTCAGGTGATTCAATCGGTGCACAGGCAAGCTGGCGGTCCGGTATATTGATGCCGTATTTTCTCACTGCATTACCAAGGGTTTTTACATTATCATCACAGATTTGATAACCAAGTCCCCTTGAGCCAGTGTGGATCATAACCGTTATTTGTCCTGTTTCGAATATTCCCATCAATTTTGCAGTTTCAGGGTCATAGATATCTTCAACAATCTGTATCTCAAGAAAATGGTTACCAGCGCCGAGTGTGCCCAATTGTGGTCTTCCCCTTTCAATTGCCCTTCTTGAGACTTTATCTGGATTAGCACCTTTAAGCATTCCATTTTCTTCTATCTTTTCAATATCTCTTTTCCAACCATAGCCTTTTTTCAATGCCCACTGTGCACCATAAAGCATAACTTCTTTTACTTCCCGGTCATCAATTCTAATTTTACCGGTGGAACCAACTCCTGAAGGGACATTTTCAAAAATAGCACGCACAAGTTCTTTGAGTTTGTTTTTTATTTCTGTATATTTCAAATCGGTTCTTAAAAGTCTTACCCCGCAATTAATATCATAGCCGACACCGCCGGGCGATATGATTCCTTCTTTTACATCAAACGCAGCAACACCACCGATTGCAAACCCATATCCCCAGTGGATGTCAGGCATTGCAAGTGAATAGCCCACTATGCCCGGCAGGGTTGCGACATTTGCTACCTGTTCCGGCGCCTCATCATCTTTTATTTTTTCCAGCATCTTTGATGAGGCATAAATAATCCCATCTGTTCTCATACCAGATTTATGGGATTTAGGAATTTTATAACGATATTCATCAATTTTAATAAGTTCGCCTTGCCACGCCATGGTGACCTCCTTATCTAAAAGGAAATTTATTTAATCGCATTATATTTTACTTTAATTATCGTTGTTTGTCAATAAGACCGAGCAAGCAGTGATATACTTAATTTGGTTGACAAAGCGTGGTTTTTATATATTCTTTATTTGTGCCATTGCTCTTCTTAATATTCTTTCTTGATCCACACTCTATTCTTGAATTGCCTGTGAAATGCACAAAACTTGAGTTTTACGAAGAGGGGGTTTATTTAATCCAGGAGAATAATAGGGCAATACTTAAGGTTGACAGTTCAAATAATATGCAGAATATAGCTGTTGAAGGGGGGATAAATAATCGCATTTATGGGTTTCGTATGGCACCCTTCTCTATTTATTTAAATATGATGGGTGGAATCTTTAAATTATCTCTCAACTCTGGATTAATTGAGAATATTTATAAAGGCGATGTTGCTTCTTTTGTTATAACCGATGCAGAAGAAATCATTCTGATGGACCGATTGAAAAAAGAGATTTTATTTTTGGATTCCCGATATAAGACCCGACTGATAAAAAAGAATTTTAATGTGGTTGATATGGATTATTTTAGCAATCGGATTTATCTTTTGACAAGAAAGGAAATTTTTGTTCTTGATGAGTATGGAAATATAATTGAAAAAATTGAAATTCCTGAAAAAAAAGAAAAAATTGTGGTTGATGAAAAAATTTATCTCTTTTCATCTGCACAAAAAGATGTTCTTGTGAAAGGACAGGATTGGAAGAAAATTGAAATCGGTCATCCTATTATTGATTTAAAAGCCACTGAAAAAAATATCGTGACCCTGAGCCAATATGGTGATACTATTTATATTTACAACAAATCAGATTTTTGAATCGGATAGTTTTAGGCTTGATTCAGTTTATTATAATTTCCGGTTGATAGAGGTTGATACGGATATGACAATAGATACAGCATATATGTCTGTTAGAGAAAGGATTGAAGAAGATGAGCAAAATCGTTTAAAGATAAGTGGAATTAAGGATTTTTCTTTTGACATTGAAGAAGGTTTTGACCAGGGACTGAAACTCTATGTGGGTGGTGAGATAGAGGGAGTAAAGATAAAAGGTGCTCTTTCTGACCAGGGAACGGATGCGCCAACGCGCAGGATTACAGACATTGAAAAAATGAAACTTGAAGTCTGGTCAAAAAATTTTTATGGTGGTATCGGTGATTTGAGCCTTGTATTGCCTTTTGAGATATTCAATGAAATCAGTGGTGTGAGAATGGGGCTTGCGCAGCAGGAAAATAATTTAAATCTTTCCTATGCACTTAATCGCGGGCAGTTCCGCAGGATTGAATTTGATGGAGAAGAGGGGAAGCAGGGTCCATATTTTCTTTCAGGTAAAATTGTTTATGGTTCAGAAAAGGTTTATCTTTCTGACCTTATGAACCCTGCAAGAATTTTAATGGTGGATGTGGATTATAACATAGACTATGAACAAGGTGTAATTAATTTTACCAATAAAAATATAATCACCGCAAATACGCGCATAATTATAGAATATCTGGAAGCAATAGAGAATTATACAAATATCTATCAGGAATTTGACGCACAATATCGGGTAAAAAATTTCCAGTTTAATTCCATTTTTCATCGCATTTATGATGATAATAATAGCCCGCTTGGATTTCAGCTAAATCAGGCAGAGATTGAAAGTTTGAAGGCAAGCGGTGATAGTTTAAGGGTCAGACACATATATGCTGATACTTCATCAACAGGAAATTATGATCTGATAGACGGAAGATTTGTATATGTAGGTGAAGGGAATGGACATTACCGGGTTTCATTTTTCTATGCCGGCGAGAATAGGGGAGATTATGTTTATGATCCGACGATTAAGGGATTTGTCTATGTTGGGAAAAATCTCGGTAATTACACTCCGGAAAAATATATTCCTCTTCCCGCGGATAATCAATTTTATGGATTTGGTTTGAAACACAATTCTGGATTGTCTGGTAGGTTTTATGGTTCAAATGTGGATAAGAACAAGTTTTCTCCTTATGATGATAACGATAATATGGCGAAGGGTTATGAATTGAATTTGGAAAGAAAATTTGGTATTTTTTCAATTTCAAGCAAGTATGTAAATTATGAGAAAGACCTTTATCAGCCTAAAGGAAGGCAGGATTTGAACTATAATTATGAGTGGAATACTACCGAACTTCTGAATGAACTTTTCCAATTTAATTCCGGAATAAAGCCTTTTGAAAATTTCGGGATTGATATGGGTTTTGGTATTTTGAACCGTCAGCATAAAAGAAGGCTTATATATCTGAAGCCACTTTTTTTCTATTGTGGTTATGAAGATATCGACACGATTAATAAATACATACTTGGTTTGAGGAAACAGATAAACAATGTTTCTCTCTATACGCAGTATTTAAATCAAGAAGGAGAACATTATACAGAGTACGGGACAAATTATCTCTTTCAAAAGGATAAGTCAATAGGTGTATCAGGAAATTATGAGAGAAGCAAAAATGGTAGGGCAATTCTGACAAAAATTGATTTTTCAACAAAACCATTGAATGCTTCTGTAGGTGCTCGGCTTTTTAATGACACTATATTCATATTTTTAAATACTAACTTAAATTTGTATTTTAATAATTTCAGACTAACCGGGGAACTTGAACAATCCCAGAGATATACCCAGAAGAAAGATGAAATTTATGTAAAAGTTCCTGATGGAACAGGAAATTATGTTTATGACCCGGTAACGCAGACCTATATCCCAAAGGAAAGAGGGGATTATATTAAACAGACAATACTATTGCAGGATTTTCAGAGGGTCATAAGCAGGAGATACAATCTTGAACCCTCCTTTTCGTATGGTATATCTGACGCGAAGGCAAGGCTCTTTTATTTAAATGAAGAAAATTTCCTCAACCGGAGGGAAGAAGTTTTTATAAATCTTGAAAAAGAAGATAAACATCTTGAAATAAATCTTCAAGAAAGTTTTTCAAGAGATGGTCGTTATGCACTTGAGCCAGTTTCACATGTTCAGTATTTTTTATCTGTGAATCCTGGATACAGAAAATTTTACAATTATCATTCAATAGATTATCATAATGAGAAATGGAGTGGATTTTTAAGGGAAGAAAGGATTGATTATGGTATTGCGCTGGACCTGGAAATGGTTGAAAATCCTCAGGTAAAGCCTTTCACCGGTTTTAAATACAGTAAAATTTTTTCTGATTTCTTTCCAGACCTGACCTTGATTCTCCAGACACCTTCGGCAGGTTTGCTATTAGGAAAACCGATAAAAAATCAGGGTCGGATTGAATTGAATAGCGAATTTATTTATCGTAGATACAATGTTGAAAATGTTCCATATTTATTCTCTGCAAATGAGCCACCGGGATTGACCAAGATATTTACTTTGAGTGGTTCAATGGGGATAGGTAATAATACTATTTTCAGTTTAATATATCGTATCCAGCTCCCGCCTGATGAGGCACCCATTCAGAATTTAAAATTTCAAACAAGGATAAAATTCTAATGGCTGATAAATATCGTGAATTTTACGAACTTGCCGGAAAATGCTATCCTGAAGATAAATTGACATATTCAAGTCTGAGTGGCATAATGAGAAAGAAATGGGTGCTTGAAAAATTAGAGCAATTACCCAAAGGTATCCTGCTTGATTGTGGTTGTAATATCGGACGGCTCTCTTCAGGATGGAAAAAAGGAACCGTGATTGGTGTTGATATTGCATTTTCTTTGCTGATAAAAGGCAGAAAACTCTTTCCCCACATAAATTTTATACAGGGAGATTTGCGAAATATTGGATTCTTTAAGAAAGATTCAATAGATAATGCAATTGCGATTGAAGTAATTGAGCACCTTGACCGTGTGGATGATTTTCTTATCGGATTATTCAATATCCTCAAACCCGGGGGTATGGTATTGATCACAACCCCTTCTTATTCAAAAAAACGTCCAGTTATAACAAAACTTGGTGTTCTAAAGAGTTTTGGTATAAAGAGTGGTGTGGAAGGTGCGGGTTATCTACATACCGCTTATAAGCCAGAAGAGTTAAAAATACTCGTTGAGAAAAAAGGTTTTAAAATTATTGAATCAGGCAGTTTTGAATTTGAATCCAGGGGCTGGGTAAAGCCATTTACTACATTGACTGGCATTTTTGAATCAATATCAGATAAATTCTTTCCCGATTCAGCGCTAAATATCTTATTTGTTAAAATGTTAAACAGACTTGAGATTGATACATTCTTTATCCTTGATACACTCGGTCTTGGTAAATTAATAAAACTTTTTTTTAAAGAAGGAAGAAGGTCTTATGTGCTGGCGGAGAAGCCATAGGATATGAAACTCCAGGAATTTTATTATGATTTACCCGAAGAATTGATTGCCCAGTATCCGATTGAGAATAGGGCAGAGGCACGGCTGCTAATTCTGAATAGGAATACCGGCGAGATAATCCATCGCCACTTTTACGAAATAGTAGAATATTTTTCTGAAGGTGACATTCTTGTTTTGAATGATACGAAGGTTTTTAAGGCACGGATTTTTGGAAGAAAGGAGACCGGTGCCCAAATTGAAATTCTTATAATTTCTTACCATAATAATGAATGCACCGCACTAATCAATCCGGGCAGTCGTATCAGGGATAATACAAAGATATTTTTTGCTAATGGTCTATTTGCTCAGGTAAAGAGTCGTGAGAAAGGAAGGTATCAGCTTGAATTCAACAAAGAAGTTGAAAATATAATAGAGCACTTAGGAAAAATCCCATTGCCCCATTACATAAAGAGAGAACCAGAGAAATTAGATGAAAAGGAATATCAAACCGTATTTGCCCAAAAGACTGGTTCAATTGCTGCACCAACCGCAGGATTACATTTCACAAAAGAAATTCTTTATGAAATTAAAAGCAAGGGTGTTAAAATTGCTTATATTACACTCCATATTGGTCCCGGAACATTCAAACCGATTCGTTCGGAAAATATTGAAGAGCATTATATGGATCCAGAATATGTAGAAGTATCTGAAGAGGCTGCGGAACTGATAAACATAGGTAAAAAAGTAATCGGTGTTGGCACATCCGTGACGCGCACCCTGGAATATATTGCCTCAAAAAATAAAGATGGTAAAAAAAGGGTTATGCCGTTTTCTGGATATGCTGATCTATTTATATATCCGGGTCATAAATTTAAGGTGATTGATTGCCTTATCACAAATTTTCACCTTCCCTGTTCAACACCTTTATTGCTCGTCTGTGCGTTTGCGGGAAAGGAGTTGATATTTAAGGCATACAAAGAGGCGATTGAAAAAAGATATAGATTTTTATCCTATGGTGATGCAATGTTTATAATCTAACAACCTAATTCTTTTTCCTTTCTTAACTTCTCACTTCTAACTTCCAAACTCACTTCCTCACCAAACTTCTGTTATCATAGCAACTAATTTTTTGGAGTGCATTAGCTTGCTAATGCGTAGTTTAAAAATTTTTAATTTAATTCTAACTTACTATAATTATTCTGTAGAAGGGCTTCCAGCCGCGATAAATAATGTAGGGCAAACCTTGAGGTTTGCAATAACTTTTGCAAAGTTTCTTCTTTCGCATTTGAGTCTTGCGTTATTTAAAATGATGGATATAATGAGAGACTATGGCGATTATATTATTTTTATTTTTCTGGCAGCAGAAGGTGGATTACAAAATCTCGTGCATTCTTGATGATGAGAATAATACATTAAAAATTACTGAAGTTTTGACCTATCATAACAACTCACCAGTCAGTCTTGAAACTCTATATTTCCATCTCTATGCCAATGCTTATCGTGACAATAACACTACTTTTGCAAAGGAATTAAAAAAAATGGGTTCTTATAAATTCTTGAAGGCAAAGAAGTCAGAAAGGGGCTGGATTGATATAAATTCGGTGCAAATAGGGGAGAGGGAATTAAATTTTATAATAGATGAAACGATTATGGCAGTTGTGCTTGATAAACCTTTATTGAACGGAGATTCAGCTGTTCTAAAAATTGATGCAATTTTAAGAATTCCAAAGATTTTCTCCCGTCTCGGATACAGGGGTAAACATTATGAGATAGTTCAGTGGTATCCAAAGCCCTGTGTCTTTGATGAAAAGGGCTGGCACAAGCAGGGTTATCACGCAATCGGTGAATTCTACGGAGAATTTGGAAATTTTGATGTTTCAATAGAATTGCCAAACGATTATGTAGTGGCAGGTAGTGGTGTGGTTTTAGATTCATCTAAATTAGAGAATAATAGAAAAATTGTTCGCTTCCTTGTCGAGAATGTCCATGACTTTGCCTGGGTCTGT
Organism: candidate division WOR-3 bacterium; assembly: GCA_039802005.1. NCBI lineage: Bacteria > Pseudomonadati > Caldifarciminota > Caldifarciminota bacterium. Next base: position 26,205 of record JBDRVV010000002.1, on the reverse strand, counting down.
GATAAAGATTTTGAGATTGAGAAGAGAATAGTTGATGGAATAGAGATTGAGGTTTATTATATAAAAAAATACCGCAAAAAATGGGAGAATGCCGGAGATTATGCAGTTGATGCGATAATGAGATATAATAAGTGGTTTGGTATGTATCCATATAAAAAATTGAGTGTGGTCCAGGGATATTTTGGTGGTGGAATGGAGTATCCAAATCTGGTAATTGTCGGCGGAAGTGAAGATAAACTTACAAGGCAATTTGAGCTCGTTATTATCCATGAAATTGCCCATCAGTGGTTTTATGGCATACTCGGTTCTAATGAAATGGACGAAGCCTGGCTTGACGAAGGATTTACTTCGTATGCTGAAGCAAGGTATTTTATAGATAAATACGGTGTTGATAATTCATTTTTTAAATCATCCTTCCTACCTGAAATGCCTCATAATTATATCAACCGGTTAATATATTATATTACATTAACGAATCAGATAGAAAAACCTGTTTTAACAAAGTCCTGTGAATTCATTGATAACCCGATTGCCTACCAGAATGCAGTTTATTCAAAGCCTGCATTTTTTCTTCGTTACCTTGAAGCATATCTGGGTGCAAATACATTTGATATAATCCTCAAGAGATACTTTGAAGATTTCAAATTCAAACATCCGCATACTGAAGATTTTATCAGGATATGTGAAGAAACAAGTGGTAAAGATTTGCAGGAGTTCTTTAATGATTTTCTACATACTACAAAATATTGTGATTGGCATATAAAAAGGATATCAGGAAATTCGCTGGTGGTTGAAAACAAAGGAAAGTTTTTACTACCGACCGATTTGCTGGTTCAGACTGACAATGGTGGTCAAATCTTGAAAATAAAGCAACATTCAGATACTTTTCATTTTTCTGAGGCAAAAAAGATAAAGAAGGTTATTATTGATCCATACGGATATACACCTGAAGCAGACAGATATAATAATTATCACCCCAAAAAATTTGCCTTAAAGCCGTTCTTAAACTGGCCCTCTTTTGATACCTATCAGGTCTTTGTTCTTCCTTATTTATGGTATGACACAAACGACGGCTTTACGCCCGGACTTTATCTTGCCGGTGCACAATTCATTGATGTGGATTTTATCAAGGGCAAAAATCAGTGGTTGCTTGGCTATATCTATGGAGTCAAAAGTAAAAAACATTATTACAATTTTAGTTATCAGACCCCGATAATATTTAAAAAAGGTTATCGTTCGCGCATATTCTTAAAAAGTTCTAACGGTGGTGATGAGATAAAACATCAAATGGGATTTACTAATGATTTTGGAATTCCATTTGCTCCAGAACCCAAGATGAATATAAAAACTTTTTTAAGTTATAATAATCTAAAATCATTTATCTCGGTTGATTCAATAGATTGGACGATTACTGAATATTATTTACTACAGAATCAATTTTCTTATCATACAAATCACTGGTCAGCAGGGATAAATTTCTGCGGCACTGATGAGTTTTTTAACACTGACTGGAGTTTTTCAAAATTGACTTTTGAATTTGAGAAAGATTCAAAGTTGTATTTATCGCCATTATATTTCCGCCTTTTTGCCGGAAAGATTCTTGGCACTGCGCCAAATCAGGAAATGATATTTTTAAGTGGTGCCTTGAGGCACACTTTTGTTTCTGATTTGTTTTTCGGTCATAAAGGATATGCGTCTCCACAGGAGCATATCCATATCAAACAGGATGGGAATATGGCAGGTTATCAGGGTTATCATATAAAGACTGATGGGCTTATTTGTATAAATTCGCAATTTCCTGAAGGTTTTCCATTAAGAATTTTCGGTGATTTGGGTTATTATTATAATGGAGATAGTTTGAAATGGGAATATGCCTATGATACAGGTATAAAGATTATTGTTGGACCAATTGGTTTCATCCTGCCCCTGTATAATCACATTGACAAATTCTGGCCCAAGAACTGGTCAGTAGAATTTTCTGTTATTGGAATTGGTTTTTAACTAGCGTTATTCACACATAGTGTCATTGCGAGCCCTGAGCATAGCGAGGGGCGTGGCAATCTCAAAAGTTTAATATCCCCCTTTCTTAAAGGGGGATAAAGGGGGATTTTCAATTTACCCCCTCCATACATCAAACCCCTCTCCCCTTGTGGGAGAGAGCTTACCCCGAATCCTGGTCTGGCGCCAGGACAGGCTTGTTTCGGGGTAAAGGTGAGGGGAAAAGACTGCTCTTCATTTTTTGTCTCCTATTTACTTGCGAAGTGGAGTGAATACTTGTTTACCTTTTTTCACTTTTTCGCAAAAGTGAAAGAGTAGTTTCTGACCGCAGTTTAATTAATCGTTAACCTCAGCATTTATTACTAATTTGCTCATTGATTCCAGCCAGTGGGCATTGTAACCTGATACGCATCGGTGTAATCAAGCGGGGACAGAATCCCCCAGTTTGAACCAAAGACAACCTTTGTGCCATTATAATTTATACTCGCAAATGCCTCAGCAAAATAATTTTTTTCTACATCTTCTGGGTCTTCAGCGGTGTAGGAGTGGGTCTGCGCCAGTTTTATTATCCTTGGGTTTGCCTTCAGTTCAACCATAAATATTAAATTATCCATCCACGAATGAGTTTTACCTTTAGGTGGATTTTTTGCTCCATAGGTAGAAACGAGAACCCAGCCAGGTGTAGCACCACAATTGCCGGAAAAATGAAGCCCGATGTCAGGATTGACATCAAAGGGAATCTGGACGAGTTGGGTCTCAGTTCCAGTATTCAAATCCGCCATTGCAATCCAGTCCGTGGCGTTATTCTGATAGACCATCACATCATTATTTGAGGCATCGAGTGCCAGATCCATATGCCCATTCGCACCGGCAGGCAGGTCAATATAACTTGTGAGATTCTTGTTGAAGACCTGGCAGACATGGCTATCATATCCAATGACTGCATGGTTACCTGACATATCCATACTCACCCAATTTATAGCGTCCGGAAAACTCGTCTTTTGACCGATAATGCTATCTGTGCTCAATTCATAGACAACGACCGCAATTGTGTTAAATGTCGAATCTACAATCATAAGACACCAGTAATTTCTATCCATAGATGCATCACCTTCTGACCCAGTGGTTATGTAAGAGCAATTAGGAAATTCCTGGGTAAAATTATGGATTATCTGCTGTGCATTGCTTGTAATATTATATGAATTGAGATTGGGACCAGAAAAATAATAAAAGATATTGGGGTCGGTTGCGTGCCATCTTGGTTCCAGTTCCTGACCACCACTGAGATGGTCAAGGCTTCTTACAAGTTGATAATTTGAGGCGTTATATAGATAAAAGACACCATCATTGCCACGGAGGATTAAATAGGTTTCATCTATATTATAGGCATCTGCCCGTGCATACTCGTTTTCTATACCATTACCCGAATAATTATCAATATCTTTATCGGTAATGCGCACTATTGTTGTTCCATAGAGTGAATCGGTGAATGCTACACCCTTAGCAGGCAGTTCCGGTTCTTTTTTCTTGCAGGTAATTAGAAATAAAAAGAAAACGAACGATAAAATAGCCAATGCCTTTTTACAGTTCATTTTGTCTCCTTTTTGCCAATTTTCCAGAAGATACTGGCTCTTCTGGAATCTTAATATGTAAACATTGTATTCACAATCTAAGGTTTGTCAACCTGTATATGGGTTTGAACTTCAAATATATTCACATCTTTAATATTGCTCCATTGACCCGGTGAGAAGTGGATTTGTATTTTATCCATTTGACTATTGTACAATTGTCAAATCATCAAATTGTAATTGTTCCCACTATTTTAAGACCGGGGCTTACCTATGAAAAACTTGAAGTCCTTTCTTTTATCGGAAAACACCAATCAAAAACAAAATAGGGATTTTTAATTCCTCAAAATTCTAAAATAATGTAGAGTAAATCTTCGGGTTTGCACCAGACTTTTAAACAATTAAACAATTGTTTAATTGTTTATATGTTCAAATGTCTTGTTTTCTAATTGGGATAGAATCTAATTCAAGTCAGGGCATGCTTGAATCCTGTTAAAACCAGATAATAATTAGAGATGATAAATACTATATTGACATTGAAACCTTTTGGAATACAATTTATTTAGTTGAGGTGGTTGGAATGAAGTATTGTTGTTTACTTATAACCTATACCATTACTGTATTCCGATTTGCTATCGCTGAAGAATATGGCAGTATAGCAGGAAAAGTGGTTGATGCAGAATCTGGTGAGCCACTAATCAGTGCCGAGGTATTTATAATGGGAGGCGAAATTGGTGCAGCTGCGGATGAACAGGGTAATTACCTAATATTAAATGTCCCACCTGGTGAGTATAATGTAACAGCGAGTCATATTGGTTATAACCCAGTGACTATTTACAATGTTCTGGTTGTACCAGATCAAACAACCTTTTTAAATTTTAAACTTAAATCACCACCCATTGGGGATATCCATCCTCTTCTATTATGTTATCCGCGGATGATTTATGTCAATCAAAGTTTAAATGCTGTTATCAAAAGGGCAAAAGAGGTCCGTAGATTGCCGATTATATCATTTGATGATTTTTTGAGAATCCAGCAAGGTGTTGCGGAGACCAATTCGGGCTTTCATATCAGGGGTGGAAAGGTATATGAAACAGAGTATTACCTTGATGGAATTTTAATTGGAGCCCCTAATACTGGGAGACTGCCAATTCAAATCAACAAAGAAATCATAGACGAAGTTTCTATTATTAATGGTGGATTATATGCAGAGAATGGTGATGCCCCGGCAGTTATCAACATAGCCACGAAAACTGGAAATAGTTCGCGACATTCTGGAAATATCAGCTGGCTCTCTGATGGAATACTACAGAACAAGAGACTTGATTACGGATATAATGAGTACAAATTTTTAATTAATGGTCCGCTGCCGTTGAGAAGATTACGATATCTTTTATCTGGCGAATGGCTTTCCACAGATGCTTATCAACCTGCAAAATACAGGATTTATTCTCCTGGTAATGATTATCGGCTATTTGGAAAATTGTCTTATTATTTACCAAATGCGAGGGGAAAATTTGATATTTCAGGACTCAGAGTAAGAGAGCAGTTTGTATATTATATTCCGTATGAAGAAAATGCCGTAGCATTTAAATATCTTGAAAATAAACCAATGATGAGAAGCAAATATCAGATTCTTGCAGGTAGTTTTAGTTATATGCTTAGCTGGCAAACAATAGCATCTGTTGGTATTGGTTTCACCCACTTTGACCGGGTTTTTGGTCCCCGTGACTACGAGTGGGAATTGAAAAACAACTACAAACGGTATGATGATTACCGTCTAAAATTTGAAGAATTACTTGATTTGTTGAATACTAAAGAATATAAAGCACATTATGCTTCACCACGCGAAGTCTTGATTGAAGGAATCCGTCTTGGATGCAGAAATTCCGGGCCAGATGTTCTTCGCAAATCCCCTTACGGAGTGGATGAAATTTTCTACACAATTGGCGATTATCCTGTCTGGCGATACTGGTATAATAACGACCTGCAGATGCATGCAAAAATAGAATGTGCATGTGGCAAGTACCACGATTTCAAGGCTGGTATTGATTTTATTAAATATGACATTAGATATTACAATCGCACTTTTCCACCACTTACCGAAGACTATCCCGACTTTAATTTTTACGAACGGACACCATATAGAATCTCCGGTTTTTTACAAGATAAGATAGACATTACAATCTTGATTACAAATTTAGGAATCAGATTTGATTATTTTGACCCTCAAGTGTGGACATTCAAAGACCTTTATAATTTGGGGGATGATACTTTGACCTATGCAGATAAGATAACCACTCTCTCCCCGCGCCTTGGCTTTTCATTGCCCATAACAGAATGGCAAAAATTCCGTTTCAGTTATTCGCATTATAATGTCATTCCTAATTTTGATTATTTGTACAACACAAGTGATACTGCGGTCATAAGACTGATAATGCTGAGGTATAGGTCAAACCTGAGCAATATTTCATTAAAACCTGAGAAGACTGTTGCCTATGAATTTGGTTTTGAGAATATGTTAAGCAGATTTTTACTATTTACTTTTTCTATTTTCTACAAAGACATATTCAATGCTGTGGAATTGAGGAAGGTAATTGCTTTGCCTGAACCATATTATCAATATTTCAATGATGGAAGATATTATGTAAAAGGGCTTGAGATTGCTTTGATAAGGGCGTTTGCAGACGCGTGGGGTTTTAACTTAAATTATACGCTCCAACTTGCTGAAGGAACGGGTGCCTGGGCACATCAATTATATTATGAATCTGATGTTATCCCTCCTGCAGTAGATTATCCACTTGATTATGATGAGCGACATAGCATAAGGGCAAATATTGATTTTCAGGTGCCCGGCAGTTTTTCTATAAAATTCTTGCGCGATATTACAAATTCGGTAATTTTTTGTTATCACTCGGGACACCCATATACGCCTCTTGATTTCTCGGGAGATAGGGCTGGAAATGTTAATTCCTCACGAATGCCCGGTTACTGGAATGTCGACTGGAAGCTGAGTAAAAAATTAAGGGTTAAGAATTTTTCTTTAGTGTTTACTGGTTTGATTAATAACTTGTTTAACACAAAGCAAATTAGCGAAGTTTATCCTACGACCGGCAACCCTGATGACCCAGGTTTACCTGAGCCAACACTCGGTGCATTTGATTTTATACCAATCACAGGTACACACTATTCGCCGCAGGCAGATTACAATCACGATGGCTTAATTACTCCATCCGAGATGAAATCTGAATATATATCCGCTCTCAATGACTTATATTCTGATCCGACATTCTACAAAAATCCTTTTCGTATAAGATTGGGGGTAGGAATTGAATTTTAAGAACTTGTTCCATTTTCATCTTAGATTTGCTCTTTTGGTATTAATGTTATCTTCATGGTCAAATATACTTTCTGGCCAGCCTCCTGATACGCTCTGGACAAAATTCTATGGAGATGTTGGCTGGGAAGAGGGGTATTCTGTTAAAGAAACATTTGATGGTGGTTATATCATTACCGGTGAGAAATATATACCTACTACAGATGGATATGACCTTTTTCTTCTAAAAACTGATGCGAATGGTGACTCAATCTGGATGCGCACGTATGGAGGACAATATTGTGACGGAGGTTTCTGTGTTGTTCAGTGTCGGGATAGTGGATATATTGCCTGTGGCATAACTATGCTTGACAGCATTAACCATACAGAAATTTTTCTAGTAAAAGTCGATAAAAATGGTAACTTACAATGGTCAAGGACATATGGAGGCACTGATTATGATGAAGGCCGGTGTGTTATTGAAATAACGGATGGTTATATAGTTGCCGGCAGTACTACATCCTACGGTAATTCATGGGATGCCTTTCTTATGGAGGTTGACACTTTGGGCAATTCAGTCTGGTTTAAAAAATACGACTGTTCGGGTGATGATGTGGTATTTTCTGTTAAACAAATTAACGATAATGGATTCATAATTGCTGGGCAAACCACTATGAATGAAACTGCTGATATTTTACTCATTAAGACAGACCCTGAGGGCGATACAATCTGGATAAGAAATTATGGGAGAAACGGTTTTGATAGTGGTTACTCGGTCACGGTCTCGAGTAACGGTGATTATGTTGCTACGGGGTTTACAGATTCTTTGGGGAATTGGGATGTCTGTCTCTTAAGAGTAACTCCTGATGGAGACTTAATATGGTTTAAGACTTATGGGGGCGAAAACGATGAAGTAGGGAGTGCAGTTATGGAAACGCGTAATGGGAATATTGTGATTGCTGGCGGGACAAATTCATATGGGGCTGGTTCTACTGATGTCTATCTCATAAAAGTAGATCCCAATGGTAATCTCGTGTGGCAGACGACCTATGGTGGCGGCGGTGACGAAGAAGCATACGCAATTCAAAAGACAAGCGATAATGGATATGTGATTTGTGGGTACATTGATACACTTGGCACCACTGAAAACAGAGATATCTATCTTATAAAAACAGTACAGGATACACTGGCAATAGAAGAGAAGGATATTGTGTATGAAGGAAACCAGAGACCAGTTCTTAAAGTTATTCCGAATCCTTTTCACGATAAAGTAGCTATTAGCCTTTTCAATTACAACGGTCTGGAACTTACAGAAATAAAAGCCATAAATATCTATGATGTTGCAGGAAGATTGGTGCGAGTTCTGCCTTTTTCCAAATGTATAGAATGGAATGGCATGGATCAAAATAATGAAAAACTAAATGATGGTGTCTATTTTTGTGTACTACATTTCAGTGACTGGAGACTTGTTTCAAAAATCATACTCGTAAAATAGATATTCTAATAAAATTTTTGTATAATCACCCTTGATTTTATCATTCCATTATTATATAATAATAAAATAATGGAATAATTCAATAGTTGAATGGAGGAAATTCACAAGCCCGGGATGGATGATTGGAATAAGAGACGATGAAAAGTTGCATATGAATATTGTATGAGCAGGATATTATCCGAGTAGAGTAAACTAAATACGCCAGGACAACAGGAGGTAGCTGAAAAAGTGCGATTCAGCGTCCATTGTCATGCTGAATTTATTTCAGCATCCAGATTTTCATCAGGACGGCGTCTGGAAAATCGATAGCTTTTGAGACCCTGAAACACGTTCAGGGTGACATAAAAGACTTTTTCAGCAACCACAACCGGTGTACTTGACATCTATGAGAAATTAGATATGATAAAATAATGGAAGATGTAGAAGAGAAGATTTCGCCGGGTGAAGAGAGATTTGAGAGATTTAGAACAACAATAGGGTTTTTTTTAGGACCAACTATTTTTGTAGTATTCTTGCTCCTCCCTATGTCCAGTCTTTCAAGAAATGCCCATTTTTTGTCAGCAATACTCGGCTGGGTTGTAGTATGGTGGATAACTGAGCCAGTTCCGATACCGATAACTGCGTTATTGGGTACAACACTCTGTGTAATAATGGGCGTTGATACCATGAAGAAGATATTTGCGCCTTTTGCTGACCCGATTATCTTTTTATTCATTGGTAGTTTTATTATTGCAAAGGCGATGATGGTGCACAGACTTGACCGCAGATTCGCATTTCAAATTCTATCCATTCCGGGAATTGGCAAGAGTAGCAGTCTTATTCTCTTTACACTCGGACTTATTGCCGTGGTTATATCAATGTGGGTGAGTAATACTGCCACAACCGCAATGCTTTATCCAATAGGATTGGGAATTCTTAATACAATTGCTCAACTGCAAGCAAAAGAACTTAAGAAAATGAAATATTCTACGGGTCTTATGCTCATCATTGCATACGGCGCATCGGTCGGTGGCATTGGAACACCAGTAGGAACACCACCAAATCTTATCGGCATAGGATTGATTAAAGAACTTTTAGGGAAAAATATTACATTTTTCAGATGGATGCTATTTGCAATACCGATGGTGGCGATAATGTATGCAGTTCTATTTTTATTACTAAGATTGTTATTCCCACCAGAGTTTAAAAAACTTTCAGGGATTGAAGAGTATGTAGAAAAAGAAAAGAAGGCAATGGGTAAAATGTCACGCGGGGAGAGGAATGTCTTGATTGGATTCTTGATAACGGTCTTTTTATGGGTCTTCCCAGGCATATTAGCAATAATTTTTGGTTCAGACGCTCAAATCTGTAAGTGGTGGGAGGCACATATACCAGAAGGGCTATCAGCAATCATTGGTGCGATTATTTTATTTATTTTGCCACTTAACTGGAGAGAAAGAAAAGGAACAATCACCTGGAAAGAGGCAGTAGATGTAGACTGGGGGACGATTATTTTGTTTGGAGGTGGATTATCTTTGGGCAGTCTGATGTTTTCTACCGGTCTGGCAGAAAATATCGGAAAAGGCATTTTGAGCCTCACTGGTGCAAAGAGCCTTTTTGCAATAACCGCAATTTCCATCATGCTTGCAATTATTACCAGTGAACTTTCATCAAATACAGCCTCAGCGAATATGGTGATTCCGATTATGATTTCGCTTGCGAATGTAGCCCGGGTTAACCCCCTGATGCCAGCACTCGGTGCCTGTCTCGGTGCAAGTTATGGATTTATGCTTCCTGTATCAACACCGCCGAATGCGATAATTTATGGCTCTGGTTATGTGCCAATTACAAGAATGATCAGGACTGGAATAATCTTTGATTTCTTAGGATTTCTGATAATTCTTGCGGGTGTATTTTTACTCTTACCATTACTCGGGTAGAGTTCTTTTTATGAGAGTAATTATTATTTCTGTCTTTGTATTGAATTTTGTGTTTGCCGGCAATTTTATTTTTAATGGAAATTTTGAAGATTCGCTAAATTACTGGAATTGTTATGCACAAGGGGAGACTTATACGATTCATACTGATAAAATGTATGAAATAGAAGACCCGGATTCAGAAGTTTATGTGGGAAGGCTTGATAGATTCATAACCGCAATATCCCAGACCTGTTATATCCCGAATTTTAACCTCAATCTTTCATTTAAAGCAAAAGTGGTTGCCCGATGTGCTGATACATCCCATCCTGCTCCAGCAGTAGCGTCAATCATTATCTCTTATCTTGATATTGATGAGAATATTCTTGGTGAAACAAGATTATTAAATTATTGTGATACACTTTACTGGACACCATCACCTAAACTTCACTTAATAGAATTAAGTGATACAAACTGGATTGCCGATACAATCAATATTGCCGAAGAATTACAAAATCTACCAGGGGTAAATCCTGCAGAAATTTATAAGTTGAGAATAACTCTTTTGGGCCAATCTTATGGATGTTGACCATTCCATGCAGAGGCGAAGGTCTTCGCCGATGACATAATCCTTTCATACACAGACGATTCTGCCCATTGCACCCTTGTTTCATATTTTATTGATGATTCATCAGGAAACGGTAATGGCATTTTGGACCCGGGTGAAGAGGTAGAACTTTATTATCTGCTGAAGAATGTCGGCGGGGTTGATATCCAAAATTTAACCGGTATTATCTTGAGCTCATCACCGTATCTTAACATTGTAAATGGCAGTGCATATTTCGGTAGTGTTTTAATTGATTCGTTGGTGAGAAATTCAATTTCTTTCCGGATTCAGGCGGTATCCAATGCACCGCAAGGAACATTTGCTGATATTGATTTGATATTGAGTGAAAATTCAGGTGATATTGATACGATAAGGATAAAGGTCATAATTGGCAAAAAAGATTATCTTGTCTGGGACCCGGATAGGAACAATTCAAGTGGACCAATAATACATTCAATTCTGCAAAATCTCGGTTATGTTGGCGATTACATAAATACACAATTTTACTCATTTGAATGCTTAAAAAACTATAAGTCGCTATTTATCTGTACAGGTGTAGCTTATGAAAATTATGTATTATTTAAAGATTGCAATGAGGTTAAAAAAGTTATAGATTTCATAAATCAGGCTGGTAATGTATATCTTGAGGGTGGTGAATGCTGGGCATTTGACCCTTTTGTAATGTTCGGTTTTGATTTCAACCCATATTTTGGTATCAGACCAATAAGCGATGGCTATACAAATATGGGACCAGTTGAAGGGGTAAATAACACATTTACTCAGGGTATGGAATTCAGATACAATGGTGAGAATTTCTATCTTGATGTGATAGATTCAACAGAGACGGGTTTTAGAATCTTCCATGACCGAGATGATGATTATTATTGTGGTGTGGCAAATATCACAAACAATTATAAATCAGTTGGTGTATCATTTGAACTTTCCGGACTTGTGGATAATGATTCTTCAAAAAAGGCAGACTTGCTTGATTCCATTATGCACTTCTTTGGAATTAATCTCGTCGGTATCGAAGATTTAAAAAATTCGCAATCCGCAATCCGAAATCCGAAATTAGAAGTCTATCCCAATCCATTCAGGAAAAGACTTGATATAAGATACACGATACATGATACTGGATTAAGAAATCAGAGTGTAAGTTTGTCAATCTATGATGTTTCGGGTCGGGTGGTTAAGTCTTTTAATCTTGAATCCTGTATCATGAATCATGAATCCAGTATCATCTGGTTTGGTGATGATGATGAGGGTCGCAAACTTCCTGCGGGTGTGTATTTTGTCAAATTTGATGGGAGCGGTTTCAATAAGGTAGAGAAGGTAGTGCTATTAAGATAGGGTGAAGAAGGGAGAATAAGGGGGAAGAGGGGCGAAAGGAGTCCTTTATTCCGTGATAACCCTTGTCTGTTTGTTTGTATTAACTTCGTAAGCAGAAATAAGTTGTAATAGTTTTTCTTTATATTTTCTTGCCTGAATATATCCCCTTTCAATCGCTTCTTTTGCTTTTTCAAACTGGCTAAGGCCAATTCCCCTTGTATCAATATCTATCCATACGCCATTTTTGAGTTGTTTAATGTCATATTCAATCAGTCTTGAACTTATCAAATCAAATGTTTTTATAAAAATATCTTTTATATTATATTTTCTGCCCGATTCCTGATGTGCTGACATTTTAATTTGTGGGTATTCAAATCTGTGAAGAACATTCACTGCAATGATTTTTCCCGCACCAAGAATCATTGCTACATCCACCGGCACAGGACTGATAAAACCACCATCAATGAGAATTCTTCCTTCGTATTTATTGGGTGTAAAGACGACCGGTATTGCAATTGATGACCTTATTGCCTGAATTAAATCACCACTGTCAATCACAATCTCTGCATTCTCTTCAATATCAGTGGCTACTGCAGCATATTTTATCGGCAGTTCTTCAATCTTTGTATCACCAAGATATGGTTTCAGAAATTTAACAATGTTTTTCCCATTGATAAACCCTTTTTTAGAGAGTTGGAATCTGAATAATTCTTTCTTTTTCTTTTTGTCTATCTGTAACGCAATTTCTTCCATTTTTTGGGCAGTAAATCCCTTGGCATAAAATCCACCAATGAGTGAACCCATACTTGCGCCAACAACAATATCAGGTTTGATATTCAGTTCTTCGAGAAATTTAATTACCCCAATATGAGCATAACCTTTTGCAGCACCACCACCGAGAACTAATCCAAGCATAGTTTTATTATACCGAAAATATTTTATAATTCAAGGATTCAGGTGCAAAAAAAACACCCTTGCATTTTGAATGATTTGTTATATAATTTTGTATGGGATTGAAATGGCTTATCTCATGGCTTTTGACATTCCCATTATTTCTTCTTCTCACCGGTGTTAAAATTAAAGGCAGGATTCCCAAAAAGGGTCCGGTGATTCTTGCGAGCAATCACCTTTCTTTCTTAGACCCACCATTGATAGGCTATACCGCATTTAGAGAGGTTTTCTTCCTTGCCAAGCCGGGGTTGTTTGTATTGTCTAAATTTTTTACCTGGCTTATTAAAACCTATAATGCAATAAATCTTGAGGGCGGGCAGGGAATAAGGCCCGCGATAAAATTGCTCAAATCCGGCAAGCCTGTTGTCATATTTCCTGAAGGAACGCGTTCAAGAAAGGGTGTGCTCTTACCTTTTAATCCGGGTGTTGGTTTTCTCGCAATAAATTATAATATCCCTGTTGTGCCGGTTAAAATAATAAATTCAAATAAAAACTGGATAAGTTTGATGATACGCTGGAATAATGTGAAGATAATATATGGCAAGCCTATCTATCCTGATGGTTATCAAAATACAAAAGAGGATTTTGAAAAATTTTCAAATAAAATAAGAGAGGAGGTTAAGAATTTAAAATGAAGATATATTGTGCGAAACACTCCGGATTTTGTTTTGGCGTAAAGAGGGCAATAAAAATGGCGATGGATGCGGTTCAGAAAAAAGAATGTGTGTATTCGTTAGGACCTTTGATACACAATAGAGATTTTGTTGCTGAACTTGAGAAGAAGGGGATAAAGATAACTGAAGAGGTTGATGAAATCAAAGCAAAAAATCCCACGGTTATTATCCGTTCGCACGGAATAAGGCCTGCACTTTTGAAGAAATTAAAAAAGCGGGGCGTGGACATTATTGATGCAACCTGTCCGAAAGTGCGTCGTGCTCAACACTATGTTCAAAAACTTGTTGAGGCAGGATATTTTGTTATCATTGTTGGTGAAAAAGACCATCCTGAAGTCAGGGGGCTCCTCGGTTATGCAGGGAAGAACTCTGCGATATATTCGGAAAATATTGTATTGAAACATAAGAAGATTGGAGTTGTCCCACAAACCACGCTTGATTTTGAACATTTTTACAATGCCGTAAAAAATTTATTACCAAAGGTTATTGAAATGAAGATTTATAATACAATATGTGATGAGACAATACTGAGGATTGCGGAGGCACTTTCAATTGCCAGAAAAGTTGATATAATGCTTGTGATCGGTGGGAAGAACAGTGCTAATACGACAAGATTATACCAGATATGTAGGAGTATAAAGCCGTCATATCACATAGAATCAGTGAATGATATAAAAACCAAATGGTTTAAGGGTGTAAAGAGCGTGGGTGTTACCGCAGGTGCCTCAACACCTGATGAGCAGATTGAAAGGGTTATTAATTATTTAAAAAAGATATAAAAATCAAAAATCCCTTTTGTTCATTGATGTTATGCCCAACCTTATTGGTAGATAAATTGTAGCGAAATTCAAAATGGCGAATGTTAAAAAAGAAGTGATGATTATTTTTAGATTTAGTGCTCTTCCGAAATAGTGACTAGTTAAATAGTTGTGCACTGGAGCAGCGAAAATAATTATTACTATTGCAATATACGCAATGCTTGTTAATGCAGAAATAATTCCTCCGCTACCCGAGGCAATTTTTGATGGGTTGTCTTCGTTGAATTGGGGAAAAATACAACCCATACCAAGGTTTATTGATACCAAAGACAGGGATACGAAAAATCCTATAAAGAGTGAGAAGTAAAATATTATGGGTTCGGTTTTTATAAAAAAATTTGCGAAGAAAAGCAAAGATTCTATCAGTATAATCCCGAGCAAACCATAAAAGACATATTTTGTAAAAATAACCTTAGTCAGACTGAAAGGTGAAGTTTTTATAATCCAAATTCCTTTTTTTTCCAGGCTCATCGCCGGAAAGATAAATCTTACCCCTAATGTTGCAATGACAAAGCTCACATAGGCAAAGTTTGCAAAGGAAACGATTGTACGCCATAATGAAAAGCCAAAATAGATCGGTGTTCTGCGTAATGAGAAGATATAGACAACAAGCAGTATTACAAATATAGCGAGTTGAACCCATTGGGTTGGTTCACGCACAAATAGTATTATATCTTTAAATAAAAAAGCGTGAATCGGATTTTTCTGAAATCCCGCAAGGAGTGATTTTCTCTTATTTTCCTTACCACCATGTTCGGCAATGAGCAGGAATGATTTATGATAAATTGATTCGGCAATAATATATGAAAGTGCAATGCAACTCAATGCAACAAATATCAAGAGTAATATATAGATATAACCTGCGGGGTTCGGTGATACGAAATTTTTGAAGATATTACTCAACCAGGTTGAAGGAACATAAATACCTCCTACGGTCGTAAGATTGGCAGCAAACATAAGCAATTCTCTCTCATTCTCAGTTTCAAAAATTCTCAACAACTCCGGATTTCCAATCTTGATATAAAGCAGGATCAATATGAAAATGAAAGATAGTGAAATAAATATTATATTCTTGGGTTTAAATTTAGGGAAGAGTATGACAAATATGAATATTATTACAGCAGATAGGGCTGAAGGAATGATTAGAAAAACAAAAAAACAAAAAAATGATACAGGATAAAATATAAAATTAGCATTATTAGAGACCCCGTATGAGAGTATCAAAGGTATTGCTATTGCAAATGTTGCCCAGGAAGCATAGATTGCATTTTCAAATAATTTAGCAAGGTATATCGTTGTGGGTAAGACAGGAAGTGAAAAAAGGAAATGTAATTCTTGGTTATTATAGAATGTAGAAAATGAACTTATAATATTACTGAAAAGAAGCATTATAAAGAATACAAATAGAATCATTTCAATTGTTCGTGCCATAATTGCAGGACCGATAATTTCTACTGTAGCAAGGTATGCGAAAATCCTGAAGAATAAAAAATAACCACCAGATAAAAATCCGATTAGAATAATAAAAAATGTAATACGGGGAAGTTTATGTTCCTGCGGTGTAAAATATTTGAATAAAAGTCGCAGACGAACCCAGAATAAAGAGAAAAAGGTCTTCACATTTCTTCAGTAAGTTTCAAATATATTTCTTCAATATCTTTCCTGCCGGAGACTTCAGCAAGCTCTTCAGTTGTTCCTACAAATTTTAATTCACCTTTGTTTATAATACCTATACGATTTGCAATCTGTTGGGCAAATGGAAGGGTGTGTGTTGAAACAAGGAGTGTTTTTCCAATGTGGGCAAGTTCAATAAATGTTTCCCTCACTATCTTACTCATTTTGGGGTCGAGCCCAACGAGTGGTTCGTCAATCAAAATCAATTCGGGGTCGTGCATCAGTAACTGGCACATTATTATCTTTTGTTTCATCCCGTGGGAATAGGTTTCTGAAGGTTCATCAATCCAATCACCAATTTCAAATCGTCTGATTAGCGCGTTTAGTTTCTCATCATAAAGTTCTTTTTTAATACCAAATAGTCCGGCAACAAAATTTATGAATTCTCTACCAGTTAACTTATTGTAGATAAATGGTTCATCCGGAACATAGCCGAGCAGGGATTTATATTTTATTGGCTCTTTTTTTAGATCAATACCATTCAATGTGATTTCGCCGGAATCAGGATGGAGGAGCCCAGCAATTAGTTTCAAGGTCGTGGTCTTCCCCGCGCCATTCGGTCCGAGTAAGACAAAGATTTCGCCTTTATTCAATCCAAGACTTAAGTTTCTAACTGCCCAGATACCATCAAAACTTTTAGACAGATTCTTTATAATAAGACTTTTCATCAATGATACTCTAATACATCAATTTTGAGTTTGCCCACGACCCTCATTACTTCAGCCCAGTCTGATATCTCGCCTTCTTTTAATTTTAAATGATATACATCAGCCGGAAATTGGTTGAATGTGGGGTCAACCGGCACCCATTGTCCAAGCCATACCGCACACCATGCATGATAGAAATAAGCATCTCCCTGAAGATTTACTAACCCAACATAAACTTTCGTTGGTATCCCAAGAGCCCTTGAAAATGCAGTAAAGAGAATTGAATGTTCATTACAGTCGCCTTCTTTTGTCTTAAGTACATCAATTGCTGAGGGCATTGAAGGCGTAGGGACTTTTTTCAGCATTCTATAGACTCCGTTGGTGACCTTTTTTATTATATTAAGCGCAGATTTTTCTTTTCCAGCTATTTCTTTTGCTGCTTTGATAATATCTTGATGCTCACACTGAATATATGCCGAAGGCGATAGAAATTCCTTATATTCGGCAATTGGCACTGTTAAATCTTTCAAAGAATTAATATCAGCGAGTGATATTTCTATAATCAGAGGTTCTTCAGAAACTACTTTTTGGAAATCATCATTAAGGTCTAACCCTTCAACCGAAATACCTGTTAGTTTGAGTTTTACAAAAGATATTTTCCTGTCTTCTGGTAAAGGTTTGGATAGTTTTATTGAGAAGAAACTCAACAGGTCAAATGCCTCCTGGGGTTTAACTTCTTTAAGTGCTTCATCTTTGGTCATGGGGATCATTTCCATAAATAGATTAGGGGTCTCATTTTTTATTATCTTATTGTTTTCATCAAGCCATACATATGAAACCACGCCCATAAAATTTATTTCGATCTTTTTGCCTCGGGTTTCTTTATTTAAAACCATTACCTTTTCTTCGGGATAGACCTTTATTTTTGCCTTTCCTGTTGATTGACTTGTTGGATCAAAATACGGAAGGGTTATTTCGGTGCCGGGCTTTAGATCCTTTTTTTGCACAATTAAATCGATCACATCAGGAATATAAGGTTTCTCTTTAATTTCTTTGACCTGGGTTTGTTTTATGCCTTGAGAATATGTAGTAAGTATGAGTTTATTATTTTTTATATTACCTTCTATCTTTGATTCGTGCCCTTTAGCATTTATAAAAAGCGAGAAATCCGTAAGGGCATAATCAGTATCGGCAGTGGCAAATATCTGGGTTTTAAGGGTCGTTATTTCATTCATCATATTTATAGTCATTTGACTGTTGGTTTCAATTTCTAAACCTCTATCAAGTTTTTTAATCTTTGTAAAGGTATATCCAACCCTTTGTCCTTGAATAAAAATACCGAGCCATTCTTCAGATATTTCTTTGACAGTTCCGGGGTTATTTTCTTTTAACTCATTACTTCGTGGACGGTCGGGGATTATTGAAAACAGAAAAATCGTGATACCTACTATTAAAACCATAATTAAAATAGTGATAATTTTCTTCATAGATATAGTTATTATACCCAATTGAGAGCCCAAGTCAATCCTGTTTTTAAATGGCTACTTGATTTTTTTTTGAAATTGAATATAATTTTTATCTTATGAAAGATATTAACCGTATCATAGAGCAGTATATTGAGAAAGAAATTGACCTTATTCAGGTTTTGCACAATATTCAAAATAAATATAATTATCTTCCCAGGGAAGTGCTTGAGTATGTTTCAAGAGCATTGCATATTCCATTGAGCAAGATTTATAGTATCGCAACATTTTATGCCGCCTTCAGCCTTGTTCCAAGGGGAAAACATCTTTGCACGGTTTGTATGGGAACCGCCTGTCATGTGCGTGGTGCTCCCGCGGTATTGAGCAGAATTGAAGAACGATTGAATATAAAATCCGGTGAGACCACGCCTGATAATCAATTTACCCTTGAAACCGTCAATTGCCTCGGTGCCTGTGCCTTGGCTCCGATTGTGGTTATTGATGGTGAATATCATGGACAGACAACCGTTAATAAGGTTGATAAATTATTAGAGAAGTATGCCAAAGAAGATAAAGGTTAAAGGTTTTAGATTAGACCTGCTTGTCTGTGCCGGTACCGGTTGCGTTTCAAACCGTTCATTTGTTGTCAAAGAGGCACTGGAAAAAGAGATTGCCAAAAGAGGGCTTCAGGAAGAGGTTAGAGTGATTGCGACTGGCTGTCAGGGATTTTGTGAGCGTGGCCCAATCGTAATTGCCCAGCCTGACTCAATTTTTTATCAAAGGGTTACTGAGAAGGATGTGCCATACCTCGTTGAGGAACACCTTATAAAAGGCAGACCGGCAAAGAAATTGATGTATGTGCCAGAAAAAGAGGCGCTACCCGTTCCAAAAATGTCAGATATCGGATTTTTCAAACACCAGCGGCTCATTGTCTTGCGTAATCGGGGCAGGCTTGACCCGGAAAATATTGAAGAATATATTGCATTTGATGGTTATCAGGCACTCCAGAAGGTCTTATCGTCAATGAAGCCAGAGCAAGTTATTGAGGAAATTAAAAAATCAGGATTAAGGGGTAGGGGGGGTGCAGGATTTCCTACTGGTAAAAAATGGGAATTATGCCGTGCTGCAGAAGGACATCCAAAGTATATCATTTGTAACGGAGACGAAGGTGACCCCGGTGCATTTATGGATAGAAGTGTTCTTGAGGCAGACCCCCATTCGGTGATTGAAGGTATGCTTATTGGTGCCTATGCAATTGGCGCCCAAAAAGGATTTATCTATGTGCGAAAAGAATATCCCCTTGCGGTAAAAAGGGTTCAAATTGCTATTAAACAGGCACTTGAATATGGATTGCTTGGTGAGGATATCTTAGGCACTGGTTTTAATTTTAATATTGATGTTGTTCAAGGAGCAGGTGCATTTGTCTGCGGCGAAGAGACTGCTTTAATGGCGGCGATTGAAGGAAGGGTGGGAAGACCGAGGACCAGGCCGCCTTATCCGGTAGAAAAAGGATTGTGGGGAAAACCCACGAATATTAATAATGTAGAAACCTGGGCAAATGTGCCCGTGATAATCCTTAGGGGTGCTGATTGGTTTGCTTCTATTGGAACAGAGAATAGCAAGGGAACGAAGATATTTTCCCTTGTGGGCAAGATAAACAATACCGGATTGGTTGAAGTTCCAATGGGAATAACCCTGCGCGAAATCATTTATGATATCGGTGGCGGGATACCTAATAATAAGGCATTCAAGGCAGTTCAGACCGGTGGACCATCCGGAGGTTGTATTCCAAAAGAACATCTTGACTTACCTATTGACTACGAGAGTCTCACTGCCGTCGGTTCAATGATGGGTTCAGGCGGTATGATTGTGATGGATGAAGATACCTGTATGGTAGATGTGGCAAGGTACTTTTTGAATTTTACCCAGCAGGAATCATGTGGAAAGTGTGTTCCATGCCGACTCGGAACAAAACAAATGGTTGAGATCCTGAATCGTATAGTTGAAGGACAGGGTAAGGAGAATGATATTGAATTACTTGAGGCAATAGGCAAGAATGTAAAACTCGGTTCTCTATGTGGTCTTGGGCAGACCGCGCCCAATCCAGTCTTGACCACAATAAAATATTTTAAAAATGAATATATTGCCCATATTAAAGAAAAGAAGTGCCCGGCACTTGTTTGCAAGGCACTCATCTCTTATGTGATTGACCCGGATTTATGCACTGGTTGCGTTGCCTGTGCAAAGAACTGTCCGACAAAGGCAATTTCGGGTGAACCAAAGAAGGTTCACAAGATTGATCAATCAAAATGTATAAAGTGCGGAATATGTCTTTCTGTATGTCCACCCAAATTCAATGCAGTAAAGAAGGTGACACCGGCAATATGAAAAGAATGTCAATCGTTTTGAGTTATACGGTTTGGAAACTCGTTACGTCCTTAGTTGGACGATGAGGTGAATTGTTAATATGGTGAATATCGTAATCAATGGTGAAAAATACACAGCCAAAAAGGGTGAGACGGTATTGGAAGTCTGTCGTCGCGAAAATATTTACGTACCTACACTTTGCTATCAGGATAATTTAACCCCTTATGGTGGTTGCAGGCTATGTATTGTTGAAGTTGAAGGTAATAATAGACCTATGACTGCCTGCACGTTACCGGTTCAGGATGGAATGGTTATCAAGACCGATACCCCGCTTCTTAAAGAAATTCGCAAATTCATACTCCAGTTGATACTTTCTGAACACCCGTACTCCTGTTTGATTTGTGACAAGACAAAGGATTGTGCAAACTATATGGAATGTATTGAAAAGGAACCAATAACATTCGGATGTAAATACTGCTCTGCGAATGGAACCTGTGAACTACAGAAACTTGTTGAAGAATTTGAAATAAAAGAAATTCCTTTCTCCTTTAAATATAGAAATATCCCGGTAGAAGATTATGACCCATTTTTTGAAAGGGATTACAATCTCTGTGTTCTCTGTGGCAGATGTGTGCGCGCCTGTGCAGAGTTGAGAGATGCCTATGTAATTGATTTTCACCATCGCGGTCCCAAGACACTTGTCGGAACGCCGTTCAATCTTCCCCATCTTGACGCAAATTGTCAATTCTGTGGTGCCTGTGTTGATGCCTGTCCAACTGGTGCGATGCGTGAAAGGTATAATAAATATCTTGGTAAATGTGAAAAAGAGAGCAAGACTCATTGTATGCTCTGTAGTATGGGTTGTGAAATAGTTGCCGAGGTGAATGGAAATGGATTAATCAAAACAAGACCCGATAAAGAACCGTTGTGTATCAGAGGTCGTTTCGGGATTGCACCCATTGTCAATCATCCAAGGAGAATTACAACCCCGCTGGTAAAGAGGAATGGCCAACTAATAGAAATTTCCTGGGACGAGGCGATTGAAATTGCCGGTAATATCTTAAAAGAATATCAAGGAAAGACCGGTGTTATTTTCTCTCCAGACTTGACTATGGAAACAATTACTGCCCTGAATACATTTTCTGAGATAATGGGTGTTGAAGAATTGGGTGCCGAGATAAATACTTCTAACAGTTTTGATGAAATCTGCCTTGATAGACCCGAAAAAAAGATTGCACTTTTTGTGCTCAATCTTGACCTCATAAATGATTTTTCAGTCTTTTTATTAAATTTAAAGAAATTTTTGAATGAGAAGCCAGTTATAATTGTCATTGACCCGATTCAGACAAAAATAGCGGATATGGCTGATATATGGTTAAGACCCGAACCCGCAAAGGAATGGGAGGCCCTTGACCATTTATTATCTTCCGATAAATTGAGTGATTTTGCCGGTATTAAAAAGCAGGAATATATTGATGCGAGACGTTTAATTAAAAATAGAGAAATCTGTGTTCTATACAATCCGAATAATATTATGGAATATAAGTGTGGAAATAAATTCAAATGTTTCCCGCTTGTGAGTAATCTAAATCACACATTCTTAAGCAAGGCAAATATATTAAGGGCAACTGATGTCATAAATAATAATTCAATTGAATGTCTTTACCTTATCGGTGCTGCAATACCAAAGACAAAGAAATACAAAAAGGTCATCGTGCAGGATTGCTTTTTGCCTGAGTTTGATTTTGACCTATTTTTACCTGCAGCAACATTTATTGAGGTTGATGGAAGTTTTATTGATATCAAAGGAAAAGAGAAGAGATTGCATAAGGCCGTTGAGCCAAGAGGAAATGCACGACCTGATGAGTGGATAATAAAAAGTATTGTTGAAAGAACAGATTTTGAAAGGATAAAAAGTGAGGTTGCTCCGGAGACTGATACATCCAAAAGTGATAGGAATAAAACAAAGGGTGAGAGTCTTACTAAAGATTATCCATTTTATTTAATTATTCGGGAAAATGGGTTTAGATTCAGAAACAGAAGGTTATCAGATATACTGACGGGATTTAGAAGAGTGCATCAGGATAGAGTTTTATGGATTAATCCTGAGGATACCAAGAAATTGAGGATAAAAAATGGTGAAAGGGTAAAAGTAGTCACAGAAGATTCGGAGATTGAAATGGAAATATTGGTTACAGAAAAGGTCCCAATGGGTTATGTATTTGCTTACTATAACAGGGAAAATGGGTTGATTGAGAGCCAGAGGGTGAGGATAGAATGCATAAGATAAAATACCTAAATTCCAAAATGCCTAAATACCTAAATGTGGCGTCTATCTTTAGTCGAACGAATAAATATTGCAATGTAGTGGCAGAGTTTACTCTGCAAAATGCTGTTGCATTATTGGTTGCAAGGTGATTTATGGTTAAAATATTAAAAAAAGAATTGCTTGTCCCTAATATCCATTTTATGATTCTTGAATCTGATTTTATCCACTTGAACGCAAAGGCTGGCGAGTTTGTTGTTGTCCGTGCGGATGAATTTGGTGAGCGTATACCATTGAATCTTGTTGACTGGGATGAACGTTCAGCAAGTGTTGTATTTATGGAAGTTGGAACATCAACAAGAAAACTTGGTTGTTTGAAAACAGGAGAGACAATTGCTGACCTTGCTGGACCACTGGGTAAACCAACCGAAATGGTTAGCGATAAAAAAATTCTTGTGATTGGTGGTTGTTATGGGATTGGTGCTATTTATCCTGTAATAAAGGCGTTCAAAAATAATAATAACAAAATCATTACCGCGATTGAGGCAAGGAGCAGTTTTCTGCTTTACTGGCAGGAAAAGTTGAAAGAATATAGTGATGAAATTTTTGAGATAACCCGTGATGGGACAAAGGGTTATGCTGGACATATTGATAAATTTTTGAATGATTATCTTTCAAAGTATAGCGTGGATATGGTCTACGCCCAGGGTTGCACATATCTTACATACCTTGTTTCTCAAACTACCAAACCTTTCGGGATAAAGACGATTGTGGGATTAAATCCAATTATGATTGATGCAACAGGAATGTGTGGGGTCTGTCGTGTGATAATAAATGGCGAGACAAAGTTTGCCTGTGTTGATGGTCCGGAATTTGATGGCCACACTGTTGACTGGCAGAATCTTCTTACCCGCCGGCACATATATATAACTGAAGAAAGAAGGTCTTTAAGTTTTTATGAGTGTGAGAAATATGGATAAAGCAATAAAATACCTAAATACCAAAATGCCTAAATATCTAAATTTGAATCTCAAATCTCAAATCCGAAGGATGCACTATGCCTGAAAAGATAGTTCCTAAAAAAACCCCAATGAGGGAGCAGCCGCCTAAAGAGCGGATAAAAAATTTCAATGAAGTTCCTTACGGATATAGCCCCGAAGAGGCAATTGCCGAAGCCAAAAGATGTTTGCAGTGTAAAAAGGCACCCTGTATTTCAGGCTGTCCAGTAGAGATTGATATACCGGGATTCATAAAGTTTATTGCCGAAGGAGATTTTAAGGCAGCGATTAAAAAACTAAAAGAAAAGAATGTTCTGCCTGCAGTATGTGGTAGGGTCTGTCCCCAGGAGACACAATGTGAGCAGGTTTGTACCCTTGCGAAAAAATTTGAACCCGTGGCGATTGGAAGGCTTGAGAGGTTTGCGGCTGATTACGAGGCTGCACAGGGTGAGGCACCTATTCCAGAATTACCCCCACCAACGGGAAAGAAAGTGGCGGTGATCGGTTCGGGTCCCGGCGGTTTGACCGTGGCAGGCGATTTGAACAGGTTTGGGCATTCAGTCACAATATTTGAGGCATTACATAAACCTGGTGGAGTGCTTGTCTATGGTATTCCCGAATTTCGTCTGCCCAAGGCGATTGTCTATCGTGAAGTAGATTATTTAATCAGGTGTGGAGTAAAACTTGTTCTGAATTTTATTGTTGGTAAGACTGCAACAATAGACCAGTTGCTAAAGGAATTTGATGCAGTATATATCGGTACGGGCGCTGGATTGCCTTGGTTTATGAATATTCCGGGAGAAAATTTGAATGGGGTATATTCAGCAAATGAATATTTAACCCGTTCCAATTTAATGAAGGCATATCTATTCCCTGAATATGATACACCGATTGTTAGAGGAAAGAGGGTCGCAGTTGTTGGTGGTGGAAATGTCGCAATGGATTGTGCAAGGACTGCATTAAGGCTCGGTGCAGATGAAGTACATATTGTTTATCGCAGAAGTAAACAGGAGATGCCAGCACGGGCAGAAGAGATACATCACGCTGAAGAAGAAGGTGTTATATTTGACTGGCTTACGCTGCCAATAAAATATATTGGTGATGAGAATGGCTGGGTAAAAGAAATGGAGTGTATAAAAATGCAGCTTGGTGAACCCGATGCATCAGGAAGAAGAAAACCCGTGCCAATAGAAGGTTCCAATTATATCTCCGCAGTTGATACTGTGATATGTGCCATTGGTCAAGGACCCAATCCTTTGATTCCACAAACTACCCCAGATTTGAAGGCAGGGAAATGGGGGAATATTGAGGTTGATAAGGCAACGATGAAGACATCAAAGCCCCGCTGCTGGGCAGGTGGTGATGTGGTGAGGGGTGGGGCAACCGTAATTCTTGCAATGGGTGATGCCCGCATTGCTGCACGGTCAATGGACGAATTTTTAAGAACCGGTATCTGGTAAGTTATTTTTGTTTTTTCATTTTTTTACTACTAAAAAAGTTTGCCTGATAGAATGACACATTTTTGAAACTTTTTAAAAGGGATATCACATCACAAACACCATTACTGTAATAATTGACACATATGTTTAATCTGATACTTGATTTTGTGCTGGATGTGTGTATAATATAAAAGTATATGTGGATAATAATTTCTTTAATGTCACAAATTGATACATTATCCCTTAATGAAACCATTGATATTGCATTGAGACAAAGTCCGACTTACCTTGAGTCAAGAGAAAATCTGGCAAAGTCCAGGGTTCAATTTTTCAAGGCACTCTCTTATCTCCTGCCTACAAATTCAACAACCGGGTCCTGGACAAAGAGTGAATATCAGAGTATGACTACCGAGCGTTACACAGGCTCAATCACTCTTTCAATGCCCGTATTTGACCTTGATGTGATAAGTTCAATAGTTGTTGCCAAAGGACAGGAAAAAGGCACTTCAATACAGCATAATCAGGATATTGCAAATCTTATCTTAAATATAAAGAAATCATATTACAATCTTATCACTGCAAATGAATTACTGAATTCATCCCAGAAGGCACTGGAGCGTGCACTGGAGAATAAAAAACTTGTTGAAACGAAATATGAACTCGGTTCTGCATCAAGACTTGAGTTACTCCAGGCTGATGT